>JAFSDF010000234.1 GCA_017436375.1 Clostridia bacterium
ACCAGCCGAGAATGACTCCGTAGACCGACTCGAGAAAAACGACCCATCCCGCAGCCTGAATGATCCAATAATACTTATTCTTCGCAACCTCACGGATGGCATCAAGCATTCTAACGGGCTCGGGCTTCTTCTTGGGAAGAATCAGCCTTTCCTTGACTCTGCGGAAAAACAGGAAGCACATTATAAGACCGATAAATGTAAAGGGCGGATAAATCACTCTGTAGGTCCATATATTATTAAGGCCCCAGGTAAGGCCTGCTATAAGAGGAACAAAAAGATTTGTAATGGTAGGTGCGAGAGAGTATATAACCTGAGATATACTCATTACATTCGCTCTTTCCTGAGAATTGGGAGTTATAATCTGCTGAAAATAAGTGTAGCTTTCATTGAAAAATCCGGCAAAGACACTCAGCAGGAAATTCATAATCCATACTACCGCCGCTTTGACTGTATAATCCATGCTTTCATAAGGAAGCCATACAAAAACAGCAGAAATTAGAACTATGGGGAATCCGCACATTTTCAGAAACGGCAGGAACTTACCGCCCTTAAGCTTATGATTATCAAAATACCATGCACGGAAAATACCGATAGGTATACCTATGATATTTGCTATAATAGCCATAATCTGCAGATCGGTGGGTTTGAGACCTATACTGGCACCAACCAGAAAGCTCGATGCATCAAGACTGATGGTACCCGAAAGAAGCGTCATCCAGTAGACGCCAAAGCCTGCACCGCTGAGAGTCGCCACCTCTTTATAGGGAATATAATTACCCTTCGGCGGCTCCGTCCAGTATTCCTTTGCGGTCGTAAGTATGTTTTTTGCTTTAGAAACTATTCCGACCTTTCCTTCCTTTTCCATATACACTACCTCCGTTTTATCAATATCGATGCCTGTACTGTTGTGAAAGAAAAGTATTATCACCTTTTCAGTATAACATAACCTTTCTTTGCTGGCAAGAAAAAAACACATCATTTTTATTTTTTTGTTCTTTTTTGAACAAAGCCGCCCATTTGTCAAACTGACAAAACAGGCAGCCGCGTTCGCGGCTGCCTGTTTGCATATTCGGTTTTTAATAAGCCTTAAACCGTTGCGGGTTCAGCTCTGTTAAATAAGTTTTTAAACCATTCGATGATGGATCTGAAAATGTCGACAATCTTCTGGAAGAATCTGATGAAGCCGTTAGGTGCGAGACCGTCAGTATCAATAAGGTCTTCAAAAATATCCCATCCGAGAATTTCTTCAATCAAATCAGCCGCTGCGTTATTTTCCTTTCTGAGGTCAGCGAGTGCATCTCTCCAGAGCTGATCGAGGTTTTTCTTTCCGGCGGCAGTATTATCTACACCGACATCAACGCCGAAGTATACATAATAGAGCGCTGCCAGAACAGACTCTGTTCCGAGCTGAGTATTATTTATGCAGTCAGCAATGAAGTCAAGTACGGCCTGTACATAAGGTCTTGCCTCATCGGACATACAAAGCTCGTCTCTGAGGAAATCAAGAACTACCTTGCGGTTCTGCTCATGTGTAAGGAAGGTTACAATGAGGCTGAGAACTACTGTCACAAGCTCCTTCTTGTCACCGATCTCCTCACCTTCAGCATAAACCATTCTGTAGGCTGTTTTGCCGTTGGCTGATGTGAAGGATTCGAGCTTACCGACGGTAAGAGACGCTACATAGTCAATGTCCTCCATCGTGAACTCATAGCCTGCTTTTGCCAGAGCGTCAAAGAGCTTATCCATAATCCAGTCAAAGTCGATTTCTGCAAGGTCGATACCGATAAGCTCATAAAGATCAATCTTTGCGATGGGCTCAATGGCTGCAAGAAGTCCGTAGACTGCGTTAAGTGTATTCTTAACTACTGTGTCAACACCGTTGGAGTTTACGAAGTAGATAAGGTTGGTGAGCATATTGAGGATTTCCTGTGCGGTATCGCCTGCAAGGATAGCATCTACTCTGTCAAGAAGAGGATCAAGGATAGATGTAAGAAGCACACCTCCGTCAGCCTCTACTGCTGCATAGTATTCAGCGGGAGTGAGAATGTTTTCACAGCCGAGAGTCTCGAGGAGAGGAATGATACCGTAAGCGTAGCCCTCTGCACCTCTGAGAGTGATGGCATCTGTCTTTTCCATATTTACAAAGAAGGAGATGTCTTCATCAGCAAGCACATACCTGAGAATGCCGTAGAGAGGCTCGAGTACATCGCAGAGAGCTGCAACGAACTGTTCTCTGTCATTTTCGAATTCATCTACTTTGACATCGGCTACAGCCTTGATATCAGCGATACCTGCTGTCTTGAGCACATCAGCGATGATGCCGCCTACTACCGCACCGTTTACCTCGAGCTTGGTGATATTTTCGAGCACACCTGCGAGAGCGTCGCGGATAGCTATAACATTTGCACTATTGTAAAGTGAGCCGCCGAGCAAGCCGTTAATAAGGTCTGTGAGAGCGGCTTCAGTCTGTCCGTCACCGTTAATGTCAATACCGAGAAGGTAGATTACATTATTTACGAATTCACCGAAATTGTCAGCGATATACTGTCCCATCTCTTCTGTGTAGATTTCGCCGTAGGTGAAGTTTTCGAAGATGCCTTCCGCACCGATTACTGAAAATACTTCATCAGTATCAGCCTTATCTGTAAAGAGCCAGCCGAATTCCTGAACGGGAACCTCGCCCATATTGATGAGGTTGAGAACGAGCTGATAAATATCTTCGCCGAGAAGCTCCTTGACCTTATCAGCATTTGCTTCGTCTGTAAGTGTGATGATAGCTACTGTAGCGAGTACGGTAATCATATCATACTTAGCGAAGTCGTCGTGATAGTACATCTTGGCTGTGATGTCTGCACTGCTTACTGAGTCATAAGCGGCTACTCTGCCGAGTGCGAAGCCAACGAGTACATCTGCAATCTTATCGAGGTTGAGACCTGTAAGCTCTGCAACGAGTGCGATTACAGCTTCCATAGTGATGTTATCGAGAGCAAGCTCTGTTTCAACACCGAGGATTTCACTGAAATCAACAAGTGATGCGATGTCAAGCTCAACGCCGAGGCCTTCAAGCTTGATAAGAAGTGCATTTACTGCACCGAGGAGGTTATCTACTGCTACGGTGAGGCCGTTAGCATTGATGAAGTAGAGAACATTGGGAAGAAGCTCGAATACTTCTGCAACAGGATCAGCGAGGATAGCATCCACTCTGTCGAAGGCAGCAGTAAGAACTGCGCTTACAACTTCTTCTGTGTCGATTTCTTCCATATCATAAACATCGGGAAGGTTTTCTACACCGAGTGCTTCGAGAACGAGTGCGAGACCTTCGGCATAGCCGTGGCCGCCGTTAAGAGTGATAATCTGTTCGCCCTTATCGTATTCGCCGTTATCGTTCTTATCATCAACAAAGAGCTCATAGCTCTGACCGAGAAGGAGCCAGTCAATAAGGCCTTCTACTTCCATAAGCATACCTGTAAGTGCTGCTACGAAGGTTTCCTTATCCTTGACACCGGATACATCATAGTCAAGGAGGCCCTGAACATCTGCACCGAGAAGTGCATCTGCTGCGCCGAGACCGACATTTACCAGATCCTTAAGGCTTTCATCGAGACCGCCGATGAGGTCACCGAGAGCCTTCTGAATTGTTTCGAGGAGTGCGGGTGTGTAAATGTCAACCTTATCTGCGAGGAGATCACCGAGAGAAGCATAGCTGCTGTCGATGAGACCTGCTACAAGCTTGTCAAATTCATCGGATTCCAGAAGCTCTGCTACATACTTAGCGCTTTCCTCTGTCCAGTTATTGGGATACTCGATAGCATACTTGATTACGCCTACTGTAGCGTTATCGTAATCCACATCGTTTCCGTCGAGAGCATACCAATCGGGAGTGCTGTAGGTTACGGGAGCGGATTCGAATACTGTCTTGATAGCAGAAATCATATCTGTACCGAGCATTTCTTCGAGCTTAGCTGCGAAGGCTTCGTCCTTGACAAGCATAAGTGCTGTGGTAAGGATAAGTGTTACTGTATCCTTTCTGTCTACAACCATCTTGTAGGTGTATGTCTTCTTTTCGATCTTACCGAGGCAGAGATCTACGAGGATTTCCTCTGCTGCTGCAAGGTCGAGACCTGTCTTATCCTTAACGAGAGCAAGGATGTCTTCAAGTGAAAGATACTTGAGATCGAAGCCGAGGAGGCCTGCGAGATCGATGGGATTCTCGAGAATGCCGAGACCGTTAATCTTGTCGAGAAGTGCATAAACGGGAGCGAGAAGGTTGTTTACTGCTACGGATGCACCGTTTGCATTGAGGAAGTAAATGAGGTTGGGAAGAAGATCGATAACTTCATTTACCATATTGTCACCGAGGATAGCGTCAACTCTGTTTGCAAGAGCAAGGAGAACGCTTTCAACGGTTGCCTTTTCGGGAAGGTCACAGCCGAGAGCTTCGAGAACGAGTGCGAGACCCTTTTCATAGCCGAGACCGCCGTTGATAACGATGGTGTCTGTGCTGTCGGACTTCTTGGCGAAGCGGAAATCATCACCGAAGAAGAGCCAGTCAACGAGACCGCCTGCATATTTTGTAAGAATATTTGCAAGTTCAGCAGCGAAAGACTTAACATCATTTACTTCTGCTGTGCAGGTGTAGTTCTTAAGACCTACAAGATCTACATCGAGGAGATAACCAACAGAAAGAAGGTTATCGTCTACCTCTGCGAGGAGATCTGTGATAAGAGCGATAATCTTATTGATTGTTTCAGCATTGAATACATCGAGCTTGGCATTTACGAGCTCAGCGAGTGAAGCATACTTCACACCGTCGATTTCGATAAGGCCGAGTACCATATCTACGAGTGAGCCAAGGTTGTCAGCGATATACTCTGCTGCTTCCTCTGACCAGTCGTTGGGATATTCGAGTGCAAGGAGAGTATCGGGAAGAGTAGTGTTTCCGTCTACATAGGAATTGAACTCCTCCTCTGTTTCAAACCAGTACATCCAGTCAGGTGTACCGTATTCGAGCTCAACTGATTCAAATACTGTGCCGATAGCGGCGATGATGCCGTCTGTACCGAGCATTTCATCGAGAGCCTTGGCATTGTCTTCGACAGTTGCCCATTCGAGAACGAAGGAGAGAACTACTGTGAGAAGGTCAGCGGCGCTGAAGCTTTCACTGTATGCACCCTTCTTCCAGTCATCCTGGAGAGTAGATTTTGATTCGTATTCTACACCGATTTCATTACAGATGTCATAGATAACATCCTTAAGTGCTGAAAGGTCAAGGTCGGGAACGAGCTTCTTAAGAAGATCGAAGATAAATTCGATACCGATGTCGTCGATATTGAGCATAATGTCGAAGTCTTCGGGAAGAAGACCGTTAATCGTAGCATTGAGGTCAAGGTCGTAAATAGGTCTTACGGTATCAAGGATTACATATACGGGCTGGAGAAGGTTTCTTACGGAAACTGAAAGGCCCTTGGATGCGATGAAGTAGAATACACCGGGAATAAGGTCGATAATATCCTTGATGGGTGTTTCTGACTCAGTGATGGCTTCAATCCTTCCGATGAGAGCTGTGAGAACAGCTTCGAGTGCGTTTTCGGGATTTACTGCAGCATCACAGCCGAGTGCTTCGAGCAGAGGAATGATAGCGTTGTTGTAGCCGTCATAGCCTACGAGCTCTACTGCTTCGTCTTCGACAGTGATAACGAGGTTTTCACCTGCGAGGATGAAGTCGAGAACTGCGGAGAGAGGCTCGAGCATATCTGCGAGAGCGGCTGCAAAGGTGGTTGTACCTGCATCTACGCCAAAGTCGATGATTTCGTCTTCTGCGATGTCAGCATAGTCAGCATAAACGCTCAAATCAATGCCGAGGAATTCTGTCAGGAGAGCTGCAACATCAACAGGAAGAGGCTCTGCAGCATCTTCGCCTGCGATAAGGCTGTTAATGTCAGCGATGCTTCCGAGAAGCTTAGCAAGAGCAGTGAGTGTCTTGTCGCTGAGCAGACCGCCGACAGCACCGCCAATAAATGCACCGATTGAGGCATCGATTTCAGGTGTTTCCTTATCGAGGTCGAGCTTAGCCATAGTAAGGACAGCAGATACGATAGAATCAAGATTCTCATAGAGATAATCTGCCTTTGCCTCTGTCCAGTCATTTTCGGGGTTGAGGTAAATAGCGTTAGCGGAGTTACCTACTACGGATTCACCGTTAACGAAACCGTTAAACCATTCAAATTCTCTGAGAGTGTCGTATTCCTTCTGATTGAGAAGCTCGACTACTGCAGCGAGAACTGTGTCGGGCTTTTCACTGAGAGAAGTAAGAAGGTCAGCTACGATGCCTTCGGGGTTCTCTACGAGGCCGTCGATAAGGCCGCTGCCGAGAACATACTTAAGCAGATATACGAGAACATCAGCCTTATTGGCTTCGATGTGGTATGCTTTACCGGCTGCGGGAAGTGTATAATCTGCCTCTGATCTCTTGGTATCGATGGTGCCGAGAGTACCGAGAGTTGCGATGATGCCTGCGTTAGGAGCTTCCATACCTGCGAGAAGGTCAACGGAGCCTGCAAGCATATCCCAGATACCTGCGAAGGAGGTAAGGTCTACATCGCCGAGAAGGTCCTCGATATTGATGATGCCTGCGATTTCAACAGGAAGGTTATCAGTCATAACATCGTCACAGCGAACATTTTTAACATAACCGTTTTCAACAGGAAGACCAACCATGTCACTAACAAGACTGCTAAGAGCAGACATGTATCTTGAAATATCAATCCAAGTGTTAAATTGTGCATTATTAAGGTCAGCATCTATTGTGGCACCGGCAGAATAGTCGATATTAATTGACAGATAATCAAGCTTGCTCAGAAGCATATCTGCTTCAATAGCATAAGCAAGGTTGGGAAGAATCTCAAGAAGAGTTGCTACAGGGTTTGCGGCCAGCTTGGCAATAACTGCATCGAGAGGCTGAAGAAGGCCCTTTTCGATAACATCTCTTGAGGATGTGAAGCTTCTGCCGTCAGGAGCAGTAACACCGAGCAGCTCAAAGAGAGGAGCGATTACATTATTGTAGCCGTCGTTTGCTGTTGCATGGAGTGCAAGATCGATAGTGTGAATATCAAGCGGAAGTACATCAATGTTAACGTTATCGAGGAGATACTTAATAACAGTACCTATCCAATAGTCATACAAATTACCGCTACCTGTACCGATAAGAGGATTGAACAGATTCATTTCCTTATTTGCAAGAAGTGCAAGAAGGATAGGTTCAAGACCTATGAGAGCAGCCTGAACTGCCTGAAGGAAGCGCTCACGCTTAGCTTCACCTTCGAGCTCATCGATACCCCAATTGAGGTTGAGAACTTTTGTGGTGTTGCCGTTGTCATCTACGATAACATTGCCGTCTGCATCTTTCTTATCTGTGTAAATAGCAACGTCATTCCAGGGAGATACACGAGTTGATTCGTCCCAGTTACCGTCAGCATCCTTAGCAATGAAAGCCTTAGAGGTAGCATCGTCGAGAACATCTGCAACAGCTGCGAACTGCGAGTAGTTATTTCTGATGGTATTCGCAAGGTCATCGGGGAATATAGGTAAGCCGAGACCTGCTGTAGCTTCTTCTACAGTTTTTAGATAAAGGTCTGCTTCAACAGCAAGTTTCTGACCCATAACATCCATAGCGGGATCATCGATTTTAGGATTGATACCCATCCATACCTCAGTAAAGATATTGGCTACTGCGGGATAGACAAACTGAATTACTGTATTGATAAGAGAGTCAGAGAATACCATGCCTTCAATAAGGCCTGAAACAAGAGTTGCCAGGTCGAAGGGCTCGCCTGTGGGATTACCTTCTTCGTCCTTATTAATAAAGCTGCCGAGAAGCTCCTTTACTGCATCGTTCTGAAGGAGAGCATCGAGAAGGCTGATGATAGCCTCGATATCTTCGTCAGATGTCTTATAAACACCGTCTTCATTTTCACGGGCGATGTCTTTTTCTGTGTCAGGTCTCTCGAGGTCAGGCATAAATGTCTGCTGATATGTAGCAAAGCCCTTACTGTCAAGGAATTCCTCATACTCGGGGAAGTCCTTCTGCATTTCTTCGTATTTGTCTACTGCTTCAGCGGAAAGCTCAAAGTGATCTGTACCGTTGAGGAAGTAATAAGCACCAGCATTGATAAGACCGATGGATGCCTGCATAGCTTTATACTCAGAAACGGTAAGCATGTTAACCTTTTCACCGTAAGTGCTTATATAAGCCTTAAAGAGGTCATAAGCATAGTCAATCTGTGCCTCGAGTAAAGCGTTGAGTGCTACATAAGCATCATCCATACGCTCTGTCATTACATTATTAAGGTCATCGAAGAGCTTTTCGGCTACTTCTTCACCGAGAACGGACTTCATTTCAGCGATAAGAGCCTTAAGGCCTGTGTACCAGCCGTCATAGCTCTTAAGAGCAGAAAGGAGAGTATCGATGTCACCGTTTGCATCGGTTACGGAGAAGATTTCGGAAGCGAATTTTTCATACTGTGCACTGAAATCATCCTCATAGCCTGCTACAGTTTTAAGATATGAAAGCTGCTGTTTGAGATTAGTGATACCGGTACGGAAATCAGCACCTGCTACAGCTTCAACATCAGCTGCGTTGTACTTATCCAAGCGGCCCTCATATCCGGCGATAGCGGTAAGTGCCGCACCGATATCGGCTGATGTTACGGAGCCGTCAGCAATACTGTCAACGGTATAAGCGGCAAAGGGTAAAATGCCAAGTGTGATTTCTTCGATAAGCTCACGAAGCTCGATAAGCTCGATTTCACGGAGAACAGCATTACGGAAGGCTTCTGCATCTGCACGGATGAAGCCTGCCTCTGTAACATAGGTCTTGGCATCTGCAGAGGCTGCATCATAAGCATCCATAGCTGTCTTCACAGTCTGTGCGAGAGTGTTAAGAGCGGCTTTATCGGTAATGATATCACCATAGCCCTTTTCCATATCCTCGTAAGCCTTGAGAAGCTTGGGAGCGAGAACCTGAAGCTCTTTAGCGATAACTATGTCACCTGTAAGCTTTTCAACATTATAGGCTGAGAAGAAATGAGTGTAAACACCTGCACCGAAGTCAGTTACGACATTTGCTTTAGCGTTTTTCACAGCAGTGCTTACTGTGTCAAGAGTAGCGGCATCAACAGCATAAAGCTCATCCATATCCATTGAGAAGTAATCAACATAAGCCTCCAGAGTAGACTGTGTATTTTTGATGGTCTGTGTGGACTTAGATGCACCGTCTTCTACTGAATATGAGCTGTAGTTGTAATAGAACCAATAGTCGTGCTCATATTTGTCATCATCACAACGACCGCCGTCTGTAAAGTCATACTTATAGTCGTAGTTGGTATTTGCATGCTTTACAGTAAAGGTCTTAGATGTAACTACGCTGTCAGGAAGACTGTCAAGAGTGTGACCTGTGACAGCACTTTCCATCATAACTGTAAGCTTTACTTCGGGAGCTGCAG
This sequence comes from Clostridia bacterium, assembly GCA_017436375.1. Lineage (GTDB taxonomy): Bacteria > Bacillota > Clostridia > Oscillospirales > Acutalibacteraceae > UBA6857. Next base: position 9,501 of record JAFSDF010000234.1, read on the forward strand.
CGAGAGGAGTGCCGGGAACAGTAGTGTTGTTTGATGTGCTTGCTGAGCCGTCAACCATTGTTGTGCCTTCGCTTACTGTGGAGCCTGCCAAAAGACCGGTAATAAACTTATCTACATTATATGTAGTGTAATCGTCGCCCATTTCAGTCTGAAGAAGAGTTTTTACTCTGGCATTAAGGTGGTTGATGGTTCTGTAGGTCTTGTCTGATGATTCACCCGTCTGAGCGATATCAGAAGAGCCCGAAGAGGGTGTCTGAATAGCAGGGTTCTTATTCGCCATAGCGTCTACTGCTGCGAAATAAGCCTCCACGGCGGCGAGAACCTTGCCGTCAGGATCGCTGACAGTGTAGTCGTTAGCTGAGCCTGAGAAGGTAGCGTTCTTGATGCTATCATACTTAAGTGCGTTAGCAAGTGCAGTTACATCTACATCTTTACCTGCAGCGAAGGCTACAGAGCCGAAGCA
>JAFSDF010000235.1 GCA_017436375.1 Clostridia bacterium
ATGTCAGCAAAGTGATTTCTGATATATTCCTCACTCATTATAAGACAGTAATATTTGATGCTTTCAAGATACTCGGAGTCAAAGTCCTTCTGCCAATCGAATGGAATATAGCAACCTTCGACAATTAGGTTCTGATTGTTCTCAATAGCAGTTTTTATCATTTCACGGACGATGGGCCATAAGCATGCGGTCAAATCATTATCATCACTCATAGGGGTAAGTTCTGTATTGCCGCTACGAATTAAACCCATTTTCAAATGGTCTATTGACAGGTATGGATATTTATATTTTTCGAGCAATTTTTGGGCAAGTGCAGTTTTGCCTGTATGCGATGCTCCTGTAATTAAAATAATCATTATCTCACCCACAAATTCTTATTTACCGAGTACTTTTTGTTTAAGATATTTTTTTCGGCGGGATGAGGTCATCCCGCCCTACAGTGTTAAATATATTCTGCGTTAATTAACCTCTCCTTTTGAAAATGGAAGGCTGCAGGGCGGACACGGCAAGCCGTGTCCCTACGCAATACAATAGCACCATAGGTGCCACATCGCAGAGCCTCCTCTGAAAGCGGGAGATGGCACGGCTATGCCGTGACAGAGGGGTCCCCTTTGCGGACACAATGCATTGTGTCCCTACGATATATAATCATCCGTTTCGCATATTCTGACGGGATGTCGAGGCGCCGTCCCCTACGGGATACACCTTAATTCAGCGGTGTGTCACTTTCGTTTTTTCGAAGCCTTACCCGCCCGTTTAGCGTTACAATAGCACCATAGGTGCCACATCGCAGAGCCTCCTCTGAAAGGGGAGGTGGATTTGCCGAAGGCAAAGACGGAGGGGTTATCTGACGGGACGTCGAGGCGCCGTCCCCTACGGGATACACCTTAATTCAGCGGTGTGTCACTTTCGTTTTTTCGAAGCCTTACCCGCCCCGTTTAGCGTTTATCGTTTTGCGTTTAGCACTTAAAGCATCGGTGTATCATTACTTCATTCCCGAAGTCTTTCACGCCATTCTGCGTTTTGCATTCTGCATTCATCAAAGGTATCTCATCATCGCCACGGCCTTACCCAAAATGATAAGCTCATTGACAATAATCGGCTCAAAGGCATCGTTCTCAGGCTGGAGACGGAAATGACCGTTTTCCTTATAAAAGGTCTTTACCGTGGCCTCGTCCTCAATAAGAGCGACTACTATGTCGCCGTTGCGGGCAGTGGGTGTTTTTTCCACAAAGAGAATATCCCCGTCATAAATGCCTGCATTAATCATACTTTCACCGCGGACACGCAGAGCGAAAAGCTCCTTATCCTTTGAAAGATGACCGCCTGTGAAGGGCAGATAACATTCCACCTGCTCTACGGCTAAAATGGGCAGACCTGCCGTAACAGTACCCAAAAGAGGTACATGGCGGACATTCTCGGCCTGACCGACAATACGGATGGAGCGTTTGAGCATCGGGTCACGGACAATGTAGCCCTTTTCCTCGAGAGCATCCAGATTAGCCTGCACCGAGGAGGTAGAGCGAAGGCCCACAGCCTGGCAGATTTCTCTGACTGATGGGGGCACACCGTCGCCTAATCTTTCCTTAAGATATTCCAGAATAAGATGCTGATTTTCACTTAAAGGCTTCATAAAAATAACCTCTTTTCTTTATATTTTTATACGCATAGCTTTTAAAACAAATGTTCGGCAAAATCAGTATAACACATCTTTCCGAAAAATGCAAACATTTGTTCTGAATTTTTGAAAAAATTTTTTCAAAGTATAAATAAGCCTTCCCTTATCCATAATAATAGCAAAGAAAAGACTTTTTTGAAATGAGGAAATTTTATGAAGGATAAAAAGAAGCTTTTTTCATCTCTTTACACGGGCAAGGGCTTTTATATTACCAGTGCCGTCTGTCTTTCCCTTATAGCCATAGCTATCGGTGTTATCTATAAGACCTCGACAAATCTTATCTCCGAAATCGCCTATGACACAAACACCAGTGTTTCCTTCGCCACAGAGCAGGCCAAGGCTGACAAAAAGGATGAGGCGGACCCTAGACTTACGGAGACTACCGAAAAGGAGCAAGACCTGACCGAGGAACCGACCACCGCCGCGCCCACCACTGCCAAAGCACCCAAGGAAACCACCACTCTTGCTGCGACGACGGAAACGACAAAGACCGACTTCGGTAACACCTCCTATATTCTCCCCTGCGAGGACGAAATCCTGAAGGACTACTCCCCCACTCCCGTCTACGATGAGACTATGGATGACTGGCGAGTTCACAGAGCCATCGACTTCACCTGCGAGAGAGGTACACCCGTTTACTCTGTCGGTAACGGCATAGTAACCAAGGTTTACGCAGACACCTCCTACGGCTACTGCATCGAAATCGACTTCGGTGACTTTACGGGCAGATACTGCGGTCTGGAGCAGGGCACCACGGTAAAGCTGGACACCGTAATGAAAAAGGGTGACACTGTGGGCAAGACAGGAGATTTACCCTGTGAAAGCTCGCAGGAGCCCCATTTCCACTTCGAGGTTATAAAGGACGGCAAAAATGTGGATCCAATAGATGAGATAAGGTAAAATTTTTTATCAGCTATAATATATAGAATACTGTCACATATATATTCTGAATGAACAAAAAACGATACCGGACAGCCTGAGACAGGCACGGTATCGTTTTTGATTTAATTAACTGTAAATATGAAAGTGAATGTGAAATTCACAGCATTACTTTTTAAACCAACTTGCTATCCAGCAGAAAAATTCTTTGATAGCCTTTATGATTTTCTCGAAAAAGTCGAGAGACTCCTCCACATCCGGTGCTATTACAGGGATACCCAATGCACCTACCAGCATAAATCCGTCAACAGTAACCCTTATGTAGCCTTCCTCGTCAGGTGTAACCGCTTCACCGTTTATATAGAAGGTAAACGGATCTCCGAACACATCGTTGGCTTTAATTATCATTTCTGTACCCTCGGGCACCTCGAGATTAGAGTTTCCGAATACAGGACGGAAGTTTTTTCCGCCGTCAATGGAAACACTGTACCAGCCGATTTTTTCAGTTTTACCAAAAACGATATAATGGCTTCTTTTGGCTTCAGGAATGTCTGCCTCGGGAGCATCAGGCTCAATAGGTGTAATTTCTATATCCGGAGTAAAGATAAATCTGCTTTCAGCAGATACAGCCGTAGGACCTTCGGCTACACCGACGAGCGTCTGAGACACATTACGGCCGCCCTCGGGCTCATACAGATACACTCCCTCCGGAAGCTCCTGTACACCCTTCACCTCGACTCTGACAGTATCGGCATCCTTGGTGTTTACGACTGTTTTATATGTCATCTGTCCCGCAACAGTGTCTATCGAGTGAGCTGAGGTGGTGATTACTTCACCCTTCTCATTTTCACTATAGCTTGAAACTATAATGTCAACATCGTCATCGCGGAGTATTGCACCGTTGATGCTGATAAGTACTGTAAGATCATAGGAGCCGTCACCGTGCTCGGCGAGCTTTGTTCTGATAACCTCAACATCAGAAATAACTACCTGCTCAGCTGTAGCCTCTACGGGATGCAAATCGCACAGATGCTCAGCCAAGGTATTAACACGGTACGCTGCGCGGTCATCATAAGATCTCTGCCTTTTTCCCGGCAACCAATCCCATATCTCATTGGTATAGTCGTGAAGAGGATAAAAATATATGCCGGTATTCTTCGGTACATCAATTGATGCGAAATACTCGAGTCCGTCAACTGCAGCATCGTTGATATTCGCATAAGACCACACCGCCATCTGAACAGCGGCTATAATATCGGCACGCGTCAGCCCATCAACGAAGTCCGCATCCATTCCTCCGTCCTTCAGCCTGTCCTTCATTTCTTCTATCGTAATAAAGGGATAAGAGGCCTCTAAAATCGCTCTGATATGCTGTGCCTCAGTCACATCAAAGTATCCGCTATCTTCAATGTTTGTGCGTTTGTAGTCGGTGCCGTATTCCAGACCTGTTTCCTTGTCACAGCAATATCCTACGATATAATTACTCTCACCGTAAACATACTCACCGCTCGGAGTCCAGGCTGTGGTCCCGTCAGAGGTGTCAACCAGAATAAAGGTCTGAGGAATATTGCCGGAAACCATATGATTACTGACCTCATATCCGAACCCTGTACCGACCTTAACAGCTTCAAATGAATACTCATCATCGCGCGGAGAGACAGGATATTCACCTGATATAAAAGCAGTAGGCAATTCATTGTTTAACCTTGCAACCAATGAAGGGTCGAGCTGAGCCTTCTGTGCATCGCTCAGTGCATCGTAAGCCTGCTGAGCCTCTGCTCTTCTTGCGAACATCTGTGATACATAGCTCTCATAACCCGCACGTGCAGTTTGATGCTTGGAAATAACATTGGCGTCTGTAGTATTAATATCATAATGTCCGCTTGCTTTATATGTGCCTCGCTTATTCTGCATCTGCTGAAGAGTGTCAATACTCTCAAGCATTTCCTCAACCTGCGAAACAGTAATTTCATCTGCCGCATAAGCACAAGGCATAAAAGCACTAAGCATAAGAACAAATACCATTATAAAAGAAACAGCTTTTTTCATAATAAACACCTCTCATTTCAATAGATTATAACATAAAAAAAGTATTTTTCAATAGCAGTGAAGAAAAAAGCTACTGTATCAGATAAGCCCCCACAAAAACCAATGCATTAGCTGTTAAGCAGATACATTGTCAACTGTGAGGGCAGAATTTTATTTAACCGGATAAATTATTTATCAGAGAGTGCTTTTTCCGTTATCTCCACATTACCGGCTTTTGCACCGTTTATATATTCACCGTTTCGGTAATAAGGCTCCGAATTGATATTCACCGTGGCTCCGTCAGGCACATACAAAACAGCCTCTGAATCCTGCGGCAGAGTAAGATCAATAGCATAATTGCCGTCAGCCTTTTCATAGTGCAAGGTGATTAAGCCCTTTACGCTCGGAACGGTACAGCTCATATTTTCGCTCAGGGTGTACTGCGGCTCTATTTTAACCTTTTCATAGCCTGCCTCAGCCGGGGTGATACCTGCGAAATGCTTACTCATTATAACGAGAGGACCGCCGCTCCAGGCATGGTTCATAGTTCCCTGCCAGGAATTCCAGAATTCCCAGAGTGTAGAGTAATCCTCATTTACCATATCCTCGTATCTGTCTTTTATTCTGTCTCTTGCGGCTTCATGTTCTCCCATTTTGCACAGAGCCTCGAGAACATAGTATTCCATATACGGGCTGGAATTCTTAGTGCTTGTGAGCACATTCAGAATAGCGGCATACTGCTCTTTTTCTGCAAGGCCCGACAGCACTGCAAGAGCATTGGCTCTGTCGTCACATTTCTCAGCATCCTCACTTCTGAAGCCCTCCTCTGTCCAGAGAGTCTTATAGCCCTCTGAAACAGCAGCCTTTCTTTCGGTAATGAACGGGATGTCCTCATCCCTTCCTAAAAGCTCAGCCATATCCTCCACACAGGAAAGAGCATAATAAACCCATGCATTTTCTATAGAAGTCATATCTGCCTTTTTACCCCAGTCAGGCCAGTCCCAGGACCCGCTGCGATGAACTACAAGATTATTTTCACCGATTTTCCAGAGCTTAAGATAATCGAGAGAAGCATCATAAACCTTTTCGATAAAGGCTCTGTCGCCTGTATATTCATAGTAAGTAAGGAAGCCCACAATTCCTGCCAGCTGCTGAACGGGAAGCTCGAAATAGTCACCGCTTATGGGCACGACAGTCTGAAGCACCTTTGTCTTATCGATATGGGAAAGCATAGCCTCCACACCCTTCTGATACAGCAGATAAGAATTGCTGTCCATAGAGTACATCGTCATTATCATTTCGCTGGTAACATCGCCCCACCACTGGGCTCTTTCTCTGTCGGGACAGTCCATAAAATTGTCACGCATAGTTACATAGAGAGTACGCAGGGATTTCTGCCACAGCGAATTCATAAATTCATCGTCGCATTTAAAATCACCGCAGAAGGAGCTGTCATATCCCGTTTCACGGTACATCAGAGAAACGACCGTAACACCCCTCGGTATTTTATAGGTAATATGCTCTCCGTTAAACCAGCCTAAGGCCTCAAACTCCTGCTCTCCCTCTTTGGTTATATAAGTAGTAGAAACAGCACCTATCAAGGTATTCTCTGTTGTTATACGAATCTTTTTCCCGGCAGGTGCTATAATCTTAAGATAGGGAGTAAGCTGTGCGTTGTAAGGAACATCTACGGTGATTTTTTCACCGAAAAGTCCTTTTACGGTATGATTTTCATAATCCTTAGAATTCTCATATTCCTTAAGTCCGTAATCCTTCAGGAAGGGTATGCCTCTCGGGTAAAGAGAGCCGTAAGCACCCTCTCCGCCGACAGCATATTCGGTGGCTTTTTCCCATGCGGAGGTATCATAGGCTCCGTCTGTCCATTCGCCCATATCCTCCCCCGCATCGAAATAAATGCTGTACTCGGGAAGCCTGTAATTAGGCGGATAAAGAGCAGAGTCAATATAAGCGGGATTTCTTTTCACCTTCCAGCTTTCGTCAGAAAGAATAGTAATGCCTTCGCCTACGGCTTCGAAGATAAATCCGCCCTGTCCGCTGCCGCTGTAGGAATAGCTCGTTTCATTATCCCAGAACCACACCAATGCGCAAATAGCATTTTCGCCCTCTCTGAGATAAGGGGCAATGTCAATACTGTCATAATAGCCGCTGTTTTTATCGGGGCCTCGCTTCACGCTTCCCTCAAAAACGACGGTTTCTCCGTTTATGTAAAGCCAATATTTCGAATCGGCAGAGATGTGAGCGATAAGCTCCTCGGGAATCTTGTCAAGACTTACACTTTTACTAAAGCACATCCAGACATTATTCTGACTAATGTTTTCCTTATCCCATATCCACTTTGCCTTCCAGTCGGTTTTCTCCTTAGTGGAAATCACGCTGTATCCGGGTATACTGTCGGGAATACTGTAATCGTTTGTAAAGGGTATCATTGTCGCCTCACCCCATGAAAAAAATGAAGAAATAAAGGCCGCCGCAATGGCGAAATAAGAAACAATCGTCTGTAAAATATTCATATTATCCTCCCTGATACCGTTCGCGGTAAAATGCTTTTATATGCATTTTGTTATACCAATATTATCACAGTCAGCCAAGAAATTCAAGGTATATGTGGCTTCCGGCAAGGTATTGACGGTGTTTTTTATTAAAATAAGGCTTTGATTTCAGTACAAGAGAAAAAACACTTTCTTTCGCACCCGGTTTCCTTGCCGCCACCTGACGCCAAGCTCCAATAAATAGGTAAACCCTCCCGTCGGCGAAACGTCGGCGAGAGGGCAAAATTCTTATATTTTCAGACAAAAAAACAAGGGTCTTCAGTCTCTTGAAAACCCTTATAGAATGGCGGAGAGCAAGGGATATGTCTGCTTCGCATCCATCGCCCTCGTCGACCGTTGCTTCGCAACAGTACCCGCCTCACGCTTCGTCGCTAAAAACAGTCCACCGGACTGTTTCTGTACGCTCCTCACCCTCTCAGGGTTCGAATCCCTTCCTTCTGATTTCAACGAAAAATAATACCGACACCACAAGGGCATCGGTATCATTTTTTGGCGGAGAGCAAGGGATTCGAACCCTCGAAGCCGTTTTAGCGACTTACACGATTTCCAAGTGCTTGCCCGACACCCCCGAAAGCCTTATAAAATAAGGGTTTAGCGACATTTTAGTGTGCTAAAGAAACTGCCGTTTCGTCGGCGAAAAGGTCGGCAGAAAGGGCATTTTAAGCACTTTTCAGAAATGGCGTCAAATGGCGCCGAAAGACTTGAAAATATCTACGGCACTGTCTTTTAGCAGTGCCGTATTTCGTATCTGTTATACTGGAATTTCTTCCTTAAGTTTTCTTCTCTGACCTGTAATTGGAGCTTTTACCGGTGCAAGAGAAACTTCTGAACCTTTCATTATTGTATCAAGGTTTTTAGCTTCTCCACCGCCGAAGTCATAATCAGTTTTTATGACATACATAGTATGCTTGCTGTCACCTAAAAGGACTCGCTTTGTAAGTCTGTCCTTTTCATGCTCAAGAATCCCTTTACGGTCAAATTCCTTTATAATAAGCTTAGGGTCAAGATTTATCAACCGCAGCATATCTTCAAAGACATCTTTGAAGATAACAAGTCTATTGTTTTTGCAATAGCCTTTTACGGTGTCATCGTATTCTGAAAATTCCTTGCGGAAATACTTCTGCTTCTGCTTTGAGTAGTCCATTATGTAACAATAAGCTATCTCACACGAACTTCTTGCATCTTTGTGATTATTTATCAGGTATTCTTCCACTTTTTCCGGATCAACGAGAACACCTATAGCTTGGGCATACTCTGCCGCAAGACATACGCAAGCATATTGCAGTGATAGTCTTTTATTGATATTTCCGGAAGGCAATTTCGATGCAATATCGTCCTTCCATTTGTTGAAATCCTCAGCAAGCTGTGGGAAAAATCCAGGCAATACTTTAACGAATTCTTTACCAATGTGTCCATAGAACCTCGTATATACCGCCTGAACATAATTAGAATGCTTTTCAGACCTAGTTATGGGCAAGTCCATAAACTCAATTATCCTTGCATGCATACCACCTTGCTTGTTTACCTTCGAGGAAAATGACACTTCACCGGATGATATGAGGTTAGTACACCAAGTCTTTGTAGGCAATGCTCCATCAGCCGAACATCTTGTTTTATCAGCTCCTTGAGAAAGACTATAGATGAATTCTGTAAGATTCATAGTTGCCATACTTAATTCGTCAAAACAGACAGTAGCACCGTAATTGTTGTTTAACAGTGCCATCAGACCATTACCTGTGGAATTCCAATCGTTCATAAGTCCTTTTTCAAGAGGATTAGTCCACATTGAAGAAGCTAATTTAAGAGCGGTTGTTTTCCCAGTACTGGATAAACCGTAGAAATGATATGCGGCTGGGTCTATTGCAATATTACTCAACTTTAAAGGTATGAGCAATGCACTTGAAAGGCTTATTGCGATTGCAAGCTGACAACCGACACTGTTTTTTATGCACTTGTTTACAGCTTTTACCTGTTTTGCGAAGTTTCCCTTTGAGAGCAAAGGTGTCTTTCCCTCGTAAGATGCTTTATCAAATCCAAAGAAAGAAATTTTATCAATGCTTTTACCTACCCAACCAAGCTTATCCGTTTTTTCTATAGCCTCTTCGTATTCGATTAACATTGAAGCATAAATTTCAAAGTGACTTTTCAGATAAGGATTATAGGTGATTCCGTATTTCTTCAACTCGTGAATGTTGTTACTTGTGAAATACGATAATGGAACTTCGCTGTGTTCCCACCAGTTACCGTCCTTGAAAACCTTGATAGTAAGGAACAGCACATTCCCTTTCTTTTCACTTTTGTAAACTTCTTTAATTTTAAAATCAGAACAGAGGAATTGACAATAATAGTGCACCTTATCATCAGATTTATCGGTAGTAAAGTGAAGTACTTCGTGACCTTCAGTTTTGACATAAGGAAAAGTATCAATATCCAGAGCTTGTTTATAGTATGCTTTGCTCACTTTTTCTATTCTGAAATCTATATATCCCTTTGTTGTGACAGCAACTCCGTTGTTAGGAGTTGCTGTGTTATTATTGTTAGTAGCCATATTATTAAGCCGTCCTTTCCAGTGAATTTAAATCTTTCGCAAGTTTTTCAATACCTGCCTTTTGAATATCACCCGTACCGCCGACATAGTAGTCCATAGTGGTTGAAACTTTACTATGACCTAATCTATCACTTACACTTTTTATATTCATACCATACTTGTTGTACAGAAGTGAAGCGTGGGTATGTCTCAGGTCGTGAAAACGAATATGTTTCAATCCGTTTTTCTTCAGCGTTGAAGCAAACTTAGATGAAAAAGAAGAATTGGTTAAAGGTTGTCCGTTTTCTTTGTGGAAAAGGAGATTATTCTTATTTTCATATCCCTTAGGTCTTTTAGTGCTTTCCTCTTTTTCCTTGTAGCTTTTAATTGCTTCGATAAGAGTAGCAGATACAACTATTTCTCTGTTGCTCTTTGTAGTTTTAGGTGAGGTGATATATATCTTTCCTTCGACATATGAAACAGTCTTATTGACTGTTATTGTCATTTTTTCAAGGTTGATATTGTCCCAGGAAAGACCAAGAAGTTCTCCCAGCCTCAAACCTGTTTCAGCTTCAATGAGTATAGGTAATTCCATAGCTGTACCTTTCACCGACTTAATCAGCTTTGCCATTTCCTCAACAGAATAAGTTAAGAATTTAGGCTTGCCACTCTTGGGGATCGGAACATATTTCATCGGATTTTTAACGATGTAACTTTGTTGCTCTGCATATTTCAGTATCTGAGAAAGATTCCTCAGAACATACTTTATGCTGGTTGCGCTCAGTTGTTTTTCGAGTGATGCTATCATTACCTTTATAGCTGTGCTTCTGAGATATTGAATAGGTACACTTCCGATATGAGGTACAATATGATTGTTGATATTCACCTTGTAGCCCCTTGCGCTCGTGGGTTTTAAGCTAGCTTTAACTGAAGCAAACCATTCATCAGCAACTGTTTGTACGGTTATGTTGCTTTTTGCAACATAACCATTAACATACAGTTGTCCTTGGCAATGTGCTTGATAGCGCTTTGCCTCAGCAAGAGTAGAAAAAGAGCGAAACTCTCTTTTTCTTTTACCAGTAGTAACATCTTTACCCAGGTCTACAACGACCTGATATGCTTTGCCATTTTTGTTGTTTCTTTTTCTAATATATGTAGTCATAGCAATTACCTCCTCATTTTATTTCTACAATCTTTTTTAATCCTTTACAGAATTTAGCAGCATGGTTTCCACCTGCTACCAGTGAAGATTCCGATAACAAATTCTCTGCTACCTCAAGGGGTAAAATACTAACTCTGAACATAGCATTTCTATATTTGTCTAGTGCTTCTTCTGCTTCAGCATAAAACAAAGCCGCACTTGCAAACTTAAGAAACACTTTGTATTCGGGCTCTGTCATTTTAAACCTGCAGTTAGACTTAGAAATCAGCCACTTCATAGAATCACAAAAGTCGAAACACGAATAATTATAATACGAGCTCAAATATCGTTTATACTGATGCAATTTCATTTGATAATATATGTTTAGTTTGGATTGTTTTTCTTTATCCGTAAGATTCTGATATAAAACTTCCGCTTCTTCAACATCACAAGATGCTAATACATGCGCAAGGTCACTTACAGTGTATCCCTTATATCGATATACTGTATACACACGTTGGTGAGTAGAGTTTACTCGTTTATACTGGTAATATGTATTTCCACATTTATGGATAAAACAATCATCAATATTCGATTTATATAATGATGATTTGCCTTTGAACACAAAAGGCAGTGCTGTACTTGTATACATCACATAAAAATAATTGTTTTGAATCATATTTGATTCATTCCTCCTTTTTTCATTAGTATCATTATTTTTAATATTAGTAGACATTATGATATCCACCTTTCTATAATTTTTCATTCCTGTTAGGAACACCACCATTATAGAACAAAAGAAAAAGGAATGGTATGACATATTTTTTTGTCATATGATGCCCTTCAATGTAATTGAAAACCCCTCGGCTTAGTTACCGAGGGGTAGTGATAGTATCAGTGATTTAAATATTGTTTAGGTTATTTATTGCTTCAAAACTTTTACGGCTTGACTTAATGAATTTCAATGTTTTTTCCATCTGTTCTTTCAGCATCAAGAATTTAAGTATTGTGACAGTCTTCTGTGACAATCCGCAGTAGCAGCCTATAGTTCTTGTTGATTCATCAGGCAAGTACTTAAAGTCATTAAATATTGCTTCCATATTGGGCAATTGAATATCACCTAGCGCAGTATGGTTTATAGAATTAGCTAACACGTCCAGCACATCTTGGAGTTGTTTTTTTGCAACATCCATTAAATCTTCTGCTATTTTTTTCCTTACATCAGCGGTGAAATTTTCACTAACAAATTCCTCAAGTATTTGTACCATTTGAGGATCATTTTCTTTTAATTGTTTTTCTATAGCTTTTCTCGTTGGAAACTTTCCCTCAATTAAATAAGGCTCAATAAGGTTTTTCAAATTATCATTTATTTTATATTGATTCAGATCTTTACTATACTTTGTTAAGGTGATGTTCTGTGCTGAAAACAATGCTTTAAAGAAACGATATAGCTTTTGGCCAAGGGCTTCAATAGCTGAACCAGTAGCATCATCAACGCAAAGACCATTTTCATCGACAATTTTCTTAAATGTTCCGTTTATACTATTTAATGCAAGAATTATCATTGTTATCTCTCCTTGTTCAGTATATTTAATACACTTTTACTATACGTAAAGGAAAAACAAAAGTCAATTGATTTTTCACAAAAAAATATCCGCTTGCAGAAATTTGCAAACGGATATTACTTTTACCCTGTCAGGGACTTCAAATCTGTTCCTAACTTGTCAACTGCTTCTTTCTGAGCTGTTACTGTTGATTGCACATAGAAGTCCATTGTAGTTTGTACCTTACTGTGTCCGAGACGGTCACTTACAACTTTGACATTAGTGTTGTACTCAATGAGAAGAAGTGTTGCATGGGTGTGTCTAAGGTCGTGGAAACGGATTCTTTTCAGATTGTTCCTTATCAGGAAGTCACGGAAAGCTATCGAGAAGGTATGAGGATTGATTGTATCTCCGTCAGGCTTACAGATAACAAGACCGTTATCAATGTAGTCTGCTCCCATTCTCATTCTCTGCCTCATCTGTTTAGTCTTATGTCTTTGCAGATAATCAACAAGGTTCTCCGGTATAGCAATAGTTCTTTCACCTGACTCTGTTTTAGTTGTAGTGAATATATTTTTAGAATTAACACATATCAGATTCCTTTCGATGGATATGGTTTTCTGCTCAAAGTTAATATCTTCCCACTTCAAGGCAAGAAGCTCGCCTTTACGCAAGCCTGTGAAAGATTCGATTAACAAAGGAGCTTCAAGCGGTGTACCCATAGCACATTTGAGCATTAGTTGCAATTCCTCAACTGTATATACTGTTGCCTTGTACTTTCCCTGTCTTGGAAGTACAACATACCTTTCCGGATTTTTAAGTATGTAGTCATTACTGATAGCGAATTCAAGAATCTGATGAAGGTTTGACATAACATACTTAATGGTTCTCGGAGCAAGATTCTTTTCAATCATTGAGCCAACCATTTCCTGTATCGTTCTTGTTGTAAGCTCTTGAACCTTGATTTTACCAAGATAAGGTATGATGTAGTTGTTGATATTGTTTCTATATCCTCTCCTTGTGTTTTCCTTGACAGTAAGGAAGTGACCTTTCATCCAATCCTCGCAAAGAGTTTCAACAGTAATAGTTGAGGGATGAAGATATCTTCCTCTGTTGTATTCTGCTATGGATTCTGTGATATAGTCCTGAGCATCCTTCTTGTTGTCGAAGGTACGGAAAACTCTTTCTCGCTTTCCTGTTTTCATATCTACACCGATTTCAAGAACAGCCTGAAACTTTGTTCCCTGTGAGGTAGTTCTCTTTCGTATTGAGCCGGTCATAGCTTCACCTGTGCAAGCTGAAAGTTGTTTCTTACTCTCGGTGACAAGGGGTGACGGAAGCCCGTTGTAGTTCCGTCTGTTATGCGATAAACTGTTTCTCTCTTACTCTTTTTGATAAGCTCAAGCACCTTTTCAGCCTCACTCTTGAGATAGTCAGGAAACTTCTCCTGAGAACCCCAACAGATAATTATTCCGGCAAAATCCTTTGATTTAATCTGCTCTGAAAGAAGCTTGATATTTTCATCGCTCATTTTCTTACTCTTTCCGGAAAGGTCAGATATGAGATTACAGAGTACAAAACCGCCGAAACCGAGTTCATTGAGGTTGTTAGTTATGATAATCTGTGTTACGGTCTGTTCAACACCGTCATCGATTCCGGCACTTTTTGAGATTACAAGAAGCTTATCCTTCTTATCATCCCATATCTTCTGAAAAAGGTATCTGTGCTGTCTTTTTTCATCCCAAAGGGATTTGCATTGAATAGTGTTAGTAGTTTCAATCATTATGATATTCCTCCTAAAAATAAAAAGAGAGAAGACACTCGTTGAAGCGTCCTCTCTATTATTGATTATTCGATTTTAATAATGTGCAATACCACAACTGCAAGTTTTATTGATTTTGAAGATTTTCCAGAAGAAGCGGATGATTTTGTATATGATTTTCATAACCCCTGAACTATGGCATAAGCACGAACATTTTTCATTTTTGGATTCTTCATCAACATCTTCTGTACATTCATCACATATTCCATCACCATTTTCATCTTTATGGCTTGTGGCTTTGTAATTATCATAATCATAGTATGAATCTTCGCAGTTTGTGCAGATATATATACCATAACCATCGGTATTACAATTTGGTTTATATACATCCTCAAGTTCATAATTATGACCTGTCTTAGAACCTTCATCTGTAATTGTTTCTGTTACTTCGCAGTTGTCACACTTAGCGGTCTTAGTTCCATTCTCAATACAAGTTGCATTATTATCTGAAACATATTTTGTAAAGCTATGACCTGTTGCTGAGTCTTCATCTGTTATTGTATCTGTGGCTTCACAATTATCACACTTAGCAGTCTTAGTTCCGTCTTCATCACAAGTTGCATTGTTATCTGAAAGATAATCAGTGAATGAATGTGTTTCACTAACCGGAATAGTTTCAGTAAATTCATATCCGCAATCACTGCAACTTAATGTTTTCATACCTGTTGCAACGCAAGTAGCGTTTTCTGTAATCGTTTCTGTGTAGTTATGAGTGCAAAGAGATACAAAAGCCATACCATTTTCGTTTGCATATTCTTCTACATAAGAATCGGAATACCCATAAATGGTAACTTTACTCTTATATTTAAATGCATCACTTCCTATGCTTGTTACATTATAAGGAATTGTAATTTTTTCTAATGGAAGAGCGTTAAAAGCATAATTTTCAATAGTTGTAGCACTCATAGGTAAAACTATTTCTTTAAGACTTTCTAAAGATTGAAAAGCATAACTTTCGATAACCTCTACAGTATCAGGAACAATGTATTTTTCCTTAGTAGCACCGGGCGCATACTTTATTAGTCGAGTTTTTTCTTTATCAAACAAAGCTAAGCCGTCTGCAGAATAGTAAGGGTTGTTTCCATCAACGCTTATGTCGTACAAAGAATAACATGATTCAAAAGCTCTTTCCTCTATTACCTTTACTGATGCCGGTATTGAAACATATGAAATACCAGAACCTGCAAATGCAAAATCTCCTATCATTGTTACAGAAGACGGAATCTTAACGCTTTTTAAAGATGTACAGCAATAAAAAACATAGTCGTCGATTGCTGTGAGAACACTAGGCAAATTGATTGTCTTCAAAGATGTACATTCCGAAAAAGCAGAAGCCCCAATATCTGTTACTGTATCTGTCCAAAATTTAACAGTTACAAGAGTATCGAATTTATCAAAAGCATACCTTGGTATTGAAGTGATTCCATTCCACAATTCTACAGTCACAACATCATACACATCAGTGTTGATTAACAAATCAGGGCCTTTTATCGCTCCTTTTCCTGAATATGACAATTCACCATCAATATAGCTCCAAGTGATTTTATCCGGATATGTAGTATACCAACTGCCACTAAAACTAGCTGCCATAGCAGCCGGAACACAACTAAAAACCATTATAATTACGAGCAGAATGGAAACTGCTTTATTAAAACTTTTTTTCATGATTTTACCTCCATATTATTTTAAATTATTGTACTGAAAATACTTTCTATCCTGCTCCTTTCCTGTCTCCTTTACTGATAATCTCTCTTACCCATCGCTCTGAATAACCGTATTCCTTTGCAAGAGCTTTCAGATTAGTCCCGTCATATCTTTCAAGGATTTTCTGTGTTGAATATTCCTTTGAAATAAGTCTCATAGGAAAAGTGATTTGCTCACCCTTAAAAGAACTATATAGAACAAGAGTTTTTTCAAGACCGATCAGGCAACAAAGGTCTGCATAAATACCGTTTAGTTGGTCTTTGTTTATATCGTTCATTAAAAGACCTCCCGATTTATGTATTAGCTCATTTGTAATTATACCCTCATCTTCCGGAATTTTCATTTGTATAATTCCTTGTAAAATTCAACTGCAAGCATCGATATATCGCTCAACGTTACTTGTTACATACTGTTTACTGACTATTACTACTTTCACAGAAATATCATCAATGAAAGTCACTTCAAAGTAGTTCCCTGTGATGTTGACACTATCAGGAACACCTTTTGTCAGCTTTTCTGTTTCTTCTTTGCTTTGAGAAATTATGAGGGCATATGAAACATCATCATCTGATGAAAATAGCTTCATAAAGGATAAATGAGCCTGAACGATATCGGAAAGTTGCTTATCTTTGGGAAATTCAGCTTTATCTTCGGGTTTGAATTCAAGCATAATCAATACTCCCTTGAAAGCAAAAAGGTATGGTGGGTTTCATCATCAATGCAGAAAACAGTTTCATTAACTGCTTCGTCAGTTATAAGATAACAAACATCTTCCATAGGCGGCTGTTCCTGTTTATGTACGATCTTCTGAGATACAACCCCGTTAGAACTTGTTTCTCGACTCAGTTTGAATACCTGAAGATAATCTACCTCTTTCTTGTCCTCAATTCTTTTGTGAAGCATTGAAGATATCATCAACTGAACAACAAGAGGTATTTCACTTATGTATCCTTGAGTAGAGTAACCTTTATTATTGAAATTCATTTTCATCCACCGTCCTTATCAAATTTGCTTGCCATTCTTCTTTTATGGCTGATGTTATGATACTGTCTTCAACATAGATATCTGTGGCATAATCATTGTTGGATATGAATGCTCCGTGCCATATCTTGCCTTCTTCTGTGATGATTATTTCAACAAATTCAACCGTTTTGGTTTCGTATGGAGCAAGTTCCTCTACATTCTCAATCCAAAATACACCGCCGTATTTTTCAAGGTTTTCTGCCTTGTATGCATCAAGAAGGCAGTATGCAGTATCACAGATAAAAGGCGGTAGACCACATCTCTCAATGTCTTCTTTAGTGTATAGTGTTATCATAGCTTTTCCTTCCTTACTTTCTTTTGTTTCTTGGTAATTTTGTGCCGCAGTAAAGCGATATTGCCGCCGTTGAGCCTGCAATGAAATATTCCATACTTGCTGTCATAGCAAGAGCTATCATTGAAAACACATCTTCACCCCCTTAGCATTTTCTGTAAAGAATAATATTTCTCTCTGTTCCTGATACATAAAGTCGTTTATCATATCCACCTACAATAGCACGATACTCAAACTCCTCTGCATACTCATTGAAGTAGGGAATTGATATTATCTCGTCTTTTTCGCATATAACAACAAAGCCTCCGGCATCATTATCGATATCTCTGTTACTGCCATAGTTGAAATCAAGTACACTTAAATCTTCCTGAACACTTTTCAAGATGCTTTCAGGTATATCTGTTTCAGTAATACTATGAAGATGACCTATTTTTATCATTGATAATTACTCCTTCCTGAAAAAAGTAAAAGTGAGTGCCGAAATCATACCGTCACCCACTTGAAATAACTTTGTCTGTCAGTGCAATAACACCGAAGCTTATAAGAAATCCGGCAATAAAATAGCTCATAATGAAACCTCCTTAGAAAAATAATTGTGTTTTTGCATACGCTGTTCCTCCTGAAATAATATTTAAAGCATCAGCCTTGTAGGCACATACTTCAAAGAAATAATATATATCTGAAAAACGCCCTGATACGGTTTTCAAGGCAAAAAAACAGAGAGATGAACCATAACGATTCATCTCTCATTACTACTTGTTTTCCTCTTCCAAAAGCTCAAGAAATCTATCATTGATGTTTCCACCGTTGAAGAGCTTTGAAATCTTGATACAATATGTACATAAAGCTGTTGAAGCAAGCTTTCTGCCGATTTTAATGGATTCACCTACTGTAACACTATCAATAACATAACATTCCTTGAATACTTTTACTTTTGCATTAGGGATAACATCTGTTACCGCCTTAATGATAACATCTTCATAGTCACGAAGGTCAACCTCTTTTCTTGCGGCACCGCAAGCCAAAGTAAACATCCTCATAGATGATGCTCCTTTCTTTAGTATTAGATTTGATAGCAAGTGCAAAGGGTGTACACTGCTACCCTCTAATATATTGTTAGTTTTTTTCGGTGAGAAAAGAGCATTTTTATTCCCCGTTGATGTTCCGTGAAAATTCAAATATTCTCCCGTTGGGTACAACCTGTGAACCCCTTATACTATGAGGCTTTTCGAGGTATAACCCCGCAAACCCGTGAATTTTTCAGTCTGGGTGGGTATATATAGATATATACAAAAAGAGATATGAACCCTGTGGCTCATACCTCTTTTCTGTTACTTGTTTTCTTTCAACCATTCTTCGATAGCTTGTCTTGAAACATATATCCTTCCTCCGATTTTTCGGTATGAAAGATTCTTAGTTACAAGCTCTCTGATTTTCTTTCTTGACATAGGAAGATACTCTTTAGCGATTTCTTCAATGCTCAAATATGCTCTTTTTACTGCAACCATAATATTAGTCCTTTCTTTTGTGATTAATAATGTATTGTTAGTTATTTTCGTTACTTTTTTTCGATTTCCCTATAATTAATGAAGTGTATCAATGTAAATAATCTTATCAAATTATTAAAATACGCAAACAGAATTCAAAGACAATCAGAGACACTCAGAGACAACGAGAGACACATATAGCCAAACTCAGACAAGCAAACAGCAAATTACAAAAAACAAGAAACAAAAAGCAA
This sequence comes from Clostridia bacterium, assembly GCA_017436375.1. Taxonomy (GTDB): domain Bacteria; phylum Bacillota; class Clostridia; order Oscillospirales; family Acutalibacteraceae; genus UBA6857. Next base: position 18,950 of record JAFSDF010000235.1, read on the forward strand.
TGAAAAGCACAAGAAACTTGATAAAAACTATGCGCCGCACAGTTATTCGGGTTATCCGCGCAAATAATCGATACAAACAAAGATTTTTTCGATGAAAAATACTTGACAACATTAGCGCATACTTATATAATATAATCACAGAAAAAAGAGGAGGTGTTTATATGATTTTAGATGGATTTGTACCATTCAATTTCAGCGAAGGCGTTCCCTACGTATCAGTAACAAACAATGGCGTAACATTTAATAAATCGGTTGTTATGAAATTGGACTATCCACGATTTGTGCAACTGTTAATAAACGACACAACTAAACAAATAGCACTTCTTCCGTGTGATGAAACAGCTCGCAATGCCGTTGTTTTCTATAAGCCAAAAGAATCGAAGGTGATTTCTGTTCGTTGGAACGGCAAAGATCTTTTGAATACTTTACAAGACTTGATGTGTTGGGATTTATCTCAAGAAGCGTATAAAATAGAGGGAACATTTATTAAAGAAGAACGAATAATGCTTTTTGATTTTACTCAGGCTTCAGTTTTAAAATAGGTTCTAACAGCTCAGCTGTTCGAATAAAAAAAGAGCCCATCTAACCTTTGGGCTCAGATGGGCTTCTTTCTTTTGAAATTAGTATGCGGAATTAACCGCTTATACCTAACTCCTAGCAAGGTTAAGTATACCAATTCCAAATGCTTTTTTCAATAGAATTTCAGATTTGTTTCTGAAAAATCTTTTTTGAAGGGAGCTGATGGTATCATGGAAAACAAAAATGATACAACAAAGTATGTGTACACTGCGTACATAACTTTAAAAGGCGGCAGACGAATTTATGCTCGTCAATATGGCTTAAAAGCTTTTCGTATTGCTGTAAAGTAAAACCAATCACTGAGGAATGTAGCGGTCATTCCTCAGTGATTTTATTATTTGCGGTACAATTATACAACATTATTACTAACATTAAGCGCAGTAGCCTCAAAGCTACTGCATTTATCTTTTTTAAACACCTTACACACTGTCCTGTAGTTTAATTATCACCCTCAAACACAGAAAAACCGGCACTTTTCCACCTTCCCTTGCCGCCACCTGCCACCAAACTCCCATAAATAGGCAAACCCTCCCGTCGGCGAAACGTCGGCGAGAGGGCAAAAATCTTATATTTTAGACATAAAAAACAAGGGTTCTCAATCACTTGAAAACCCTTATAGAATGGCGGAGAGCAAGGGATTCGAACCCTCGAAGCCGTTTTAGCGACTTACACGATTTCCAATCGTGCTCCTTCGACCAGCTCGGACAACTCTCCATACAGCTTGGTTATTATACATTAATAAAACAAAAAAATCAAGTGGTTTTGAAAAATAATTACTTTTGCCGCCGAAAATTTTTTTCGACGGCAATTTTTCTTTTTTTAAAGAGCTTTATATTTCTCTGCCCAGCTGTTAACGGCTTCTTCGCTGTAAACCTCGGGCATCCTTCTGCATACCGAATCCATAAATGGAAGGGTGCGGAAATTTTTTACCAGAGGCGGAATAAGCTTCAGTAATGGCGGACAGACCGCTATAATATGTCTTATCTGCTTAGGTGAAAGCGAAAGCGGAGCTCCGTCTGCTACAGCGATAAGCTCAGGAGTGAGGATTTCCTTCTCTAAAAGATAGTCTACCTGCTCACCCTTGACAAAATTAAAGAAATCCTTCAGCTTGTCGATGATAATCAGGTCCTTTGCATAGTGATGGAAATATTCGTACTGATAGGGCCACAGAGTCTTTTTATCATAGGTTCCCGTCGCCTTCATCACTGTTTCAGCTAAAATCTTACCTGCATTCATACTCAGGACGATACCGCTGCCGTTAAGAGGCACCGTCATGCCTGCGCTGTCACCGATAGCCGCATATCCGTCACAGACGAGCATAGGAAGCATCCTCTTTATGGGAAGATCAATAAAGGTACCGCCGCGGAGTATCTCCTGACCGATGAAAGGAAACTCCTTTCTGAAGGCATCAAGAGAGGAATTAACCTCATCTGCCGTAAGCGGACCTGCTGAGCCGAATTTTCCGATGAGAATATCTACATATTTCTCATCAGTTACCGTCCATCCGATACCGGGAATGTTGCGGTTAAAAAGATTGATAAGATAGGGCGGATCTGTCTTTTCGCCCGTAAGATTTTTAAAATATGCTCTGTAAACATGGAAAACGCCTGTGCTTTCTAGCTCCTTTTCTATTCCGCATACCTCGGGAAGGCCTCTGCGCACAGGAGAATACATGCCTGCCGCATCAATGACAAGATCAGCATAAAGCGCATATCGTATTTCACCGTCACTGAGATTCAGTCCCTTTACTCTGCCCGATTCGGTTACGGGAGAAAGTATTTCCGTGTCATAAATGAACTTGACACCTGCCTTCTCAGCCAGAGAAATAAGATAAGCAATCAGAAGCTTTCTGTCCATACAGATAGAGTCTTCCCCCACAGGTACACGAAGCATTACCGTAGCCTTCGGATTACGGAAACCCTGAGGTATACCTGCAAAAAATGTACTTTCGTCGGGACGCTCTATGCCTGAACGGTCGAAGGCATCCAAATTAAGCCAATCGTGCCAGTCGTGGCCGATGGTATCGGGATTTTCCTTTTCTACGACTGTGATGTCATAGCCGTTTTTTGCCAGATGTATGGCGGCAACGAGACCTCCGTGACCTGCTCCTGCTACTAAAATTTTACTCATACTTCTCTCCTTAAGCTGTGATGTTTTTCTGTGAAATCATTCAAAACGGTTTTTATGAGACATCAGGGCACAATCCCCTGCGATGTTTTGGTAAGGTTATTATTATCTTAAGCGGAGTTAAAAATCTTTCACTTTCGTTCAAGATTACACTTCTAAGGGTGTCCTATCACTTATTATTCCCGAAATCTACCACCATTATACTTGCACCGAAGGTGTCACCTCGCAGAGCCTCGCCCTGAAAGGGAAAGGTTCTTAGGGGCGACCATTGGTCGTCTGCTCTTTTGTTTCAATAAAATCTTCAATCGTCATCGCTTCGCAGAGTGACTTTTGTCTTGGCAAAATTCACCAAAACCGCTTTTTTTGTCGGAAACAAGCCGAACCAAAAAACGGAATAAAGTTTCGATATATTTTAGTTCTCTACCCTCAATCTGTGTTTTACTGAACTTTTCGTTTTATGCTACCGTTTTTCGAAGTTCTGTGTACTGCCTTACCGACAGAGAGAAGTCAGGCAGTGCTTTTTTCAGAACCTGTACAGGGAAATCGCTGCCGTAGTCCCTCCCCGCACAGATATTTCGTCTGGTAGGGAAGTGTCTGCGACACTTCGCGTTCCGTCTCCTTAGGTACCCTCGCTCCGACAGTC
>JAFSDF010000236.1 GCA_017436375.1 Clostridia bacterium
CCAATCTCTTATAAAGCCAAAATAGGGAACAAGCAATATTAAAGCTAAAACTATCGATAACATTTGTTTTCTTTTAAATTTCATAAATTCATCCCCTTTTACAATTATTATATTATGAGAAAATTGTAATGTCAATCCCTTTGCCCGAAGGGCAACATAATCAATGCGGAGCATTGCATATCATCAGCTTCGTAAGAAGCTGTATATCATCAAGCCGACAGAAATACACACCTACGGTGTGATGAGATACAAGGGCGGCATTGCCGCCCTTGATGATATGCACGCTGACGCGTGATGATATACCAAGCCTGTCGGCTTGGATAAAAAAAGAAGTAACTTTTGGTAGACAAAAGTTACTTCTTTTTTGGCCCGCACGAAGGGATTTTGTCCCGGCGCTCCCGCGCCTATCGCCTCGCTACGCTCGTTGCCCCGTCGGCGAAAATGCTCCCCCGGAGCATTTTCTTCCGCTTCGCTCCCTCCTTGTTCGAATCCCTTCGGTTGATTGTATCAAAAAAAATAACAACGGCACCTATCGGCACCGCTGTTATTTTTTGGCCCGCACGAAGGGATTCGAACCCCCGTTCTTCAGAATCGGAATCTGCTGCGTTATCCGGCTGCGCCACGTGCGGTTATTATCTTTTTAAGTTAAAAAGGCTGTTGCCATTAGGACAACAGCGCTTTCCCTTTTTTTAAAATTATTCGGCGAGAGCTCTTTCAAGCCAGATTCTGCCGATGTCCATAGCGGCATAAAGACCTTTCTTTTCTGTCTTCTGTGCGATTCTGTCGTGCGGTCTTACATCCGGATCTGTATTGATAAGCTGTACAGAAACCTTATCCGCTACCGCTAAGCCGTCTACATCCTTAGTGCTTAAAATCTGAAACATAACTACAAACTTGTCACTCATATTACCGTAGTAAAGGGTATTGCCCTTTCTTACGAGGGGTTTGTCCTTATATGTGAGAAATTCACTTTTCTTTTTTGCTGCCATTTTTTACCTCCTGTGTTCAGCCCTTGAGATAATTTTTCAAAAGCTCCTGTAAAAGCTCGTCCCTGTCTATTCTTCTGATAAGACTGCGAGCGTTATTGTGTGTAGTGATATAGGTCGGGTCCTCGGAAAGAATATATCCTACAAGCTGGTTAATAGGATTGTAGCCTTTTTCCTGAAGAGCAGAATATACCGTGGTCATAACTTCCTTCATTTCCTCGGGAGTACCCACCGTAAGTTTGAATTGAATTGTTTTGTCGCTCATTTCTGAACCCTCCAATCTTTTAATACTATGAAAAGTATTATATAACATTTTTAATAATAAAACAATGGTATTTTCAAATTTTTATAAAGTTTTTTTCGTCAGATTTCGCCCTGTAGCCCTAAAAAGCGACATAATTATCCCTCATCGGCACTGACATCTGTCTTTTTAAGACGGGAGAGACAGGAAAAGCTGTCCCTTAAAGCTCCCGTAGGACAGGCCGAAATACACTCCCTGCATCGGATACATTCAGCGCTGTCGGGATTTTCGGAGGGATTGACATTCATTTTGCAGGTCTTTGCGCACTTATCACAGCCTACACATTTTTCCTTATCGAGAGTTATTTTAAAAACCGACACCTTATTAAAAAAGGAATAAACAGCTCCGAGAGGACAGATGTATTTGCAGAACGGTCTGTATATTATTATCGACAGAATAACCGTAACGGCTAAAATGAACAGCTTCCAGGTATATAAAAAGCCTACGGTTTCTCTGAGCGCACTGTTCATAAGTACGAGAGGCACTCCCCCTTCGAGTGTGCCCGCCGGACAGATGTATTTGCAAAACCAGGGCTCACCGAGACCGGTCACATCCACGACTACCATGGGAAGAAGTATTACGAAAACCGAAAGAATAACATATTTCAGCTTTCTCAAGAGCATATCGCCCCTGAAGGTACGGATTTTTTTGGGGAAGGGTATTTTATTGAGCAGGTCCTGAATAAGACCGAAGGGACATAACCAGCCGCAGACATATCTGCCCATAACTGCTCCGACAAAAATCAGAAAGCCGGAAACATAAAGGCTTATCTTGTTTCCGCGGGCGGAAAAGGAGGACTGCAGAGCACCTACGGGACAGGAGCCGAGGGCACCGGGGCAGGAATAACAGTTAAGTCCCGGCAGACAAATACTTTTGAGCTTTCCCTGATAAATTTTTCCCTGCAAAAAGCCTGTAAGGTAGCTATTGGTTATGAACGCCCATACGCCCTGAAAAATAAGGCGCAGGTCTGTTTTTTTCTTATTTCTTTTCTTATCCAATTCCTATACACTCCAGACAAATTCTTACTGCCTTTTCAAAGACCTCTCTGTGCTGATTATCCGCCACTCCCATAAGCATCATAGCAATACCTACGGCAGCGACAGCATAGCCGAGTAATATCCGTTTATCCTTTTTCATTTTATCACCCGGATATATAATAACATATATTTGTTAAAAATAACACAGTTTACGGATAAAAAATATTCTCATTCTTTTTTCTAAATTATAATTTTAACCAAGCTATAAAGGAATATAATTGGCAGTAGAATATAACTCAAAGGAAGTGGAAAGCAGTGGCAAAAAAACTGACCGCTGAAAAAATCAAAATTCTCAAGCGAGCCGCTTATGTAGCCTTTCCTCATTCACTGCCAATACTTGCAGGCTACGGTTTTTTAGGTCTTACCTACGGCATCTGCATGAGTGTAAACGGACTGCATCCCCTTTACACCTTTTTTATGAGCCTTTTTCTTTACGGCGGCTCCACTCAGATAGTCGGTGTCAGCCTCCTCACGGCTGCTTTTGACCCTGTGAATGCTTTTATAATTACCTTTATTCTCTGCGCAAGACATATATTTTACGGCATTTCTATGCTGGAAAACTATAAGGGACTGGGAATCAAGAAAATATATATGATTTTCGGTATGGTTGACGAAACATTTTCCATTAACTTTTCGGCACAGCCTCCCGCCGATGTGGACAGAGGCTGGTTTATGTTCTTTGTCACCCTTTTCAACCAGATTTACTGGATAATCGGCTCTACGGTAGGTGCTGTTTTCGGTACGATGATAAATTTCAGCACAGAGGGTATTGAATTTGTTATGACCTCTATGTTTGTGGTTATTTTCGTTGAGCAATGGAAAAAGGATAAAAATCATTTCAGTGCACTGATCGGTCTGGGTGTTTCCCTCATAAGTCTGCTGATTTTCGGTGCAGATAATTTCATAATTCCGTCAATGATAGGCATTTTTTCAGTTCTGACTCTCTCAAAAAAGCATCTGGAAAGAAAGGTCGGTGATGCAGAATGAGCACTAATGAAAAAATTATCACCATCTCCGTTATGGTTTTCGCCACGCTTATAATGCGCTATCTTCCCTTTATACTCTTTCCCGACAATAAGCCGACACCGCCCTTTATTCACTATATGGGCAAGGTGCTTCCTGCCGCTGTCTTTGGCTTTCTGGTTATCTATGCGCTTAAAAATGTCAGCATATCAGAAGGCAGTCACGGCATACCGGAGCTTATAGCCATAGTAATTACCGCCACAGCACATCTGTGGAAAAAACAGATGCTCATTTCCATAGCCGCAGGCACAGTAAGCTATATGCTTATGGTACAGTTAATTTTTTAGGTGACAGGATGAAAAGCTTTATAAAATCAGAAAAATTCATTTATATATCAATCGCCGTAGCCTTCATCGCTGCTTTCCTTGCGGTATATCTTAAAACAGAGCAGAAGCTCGATACTCTCCGCGAAGCAGTACCCGTCGTTATTCACGATGTTACCTTTGAGGACGGTGATGAAGAAAAGAGAACCGTCTATGTGACACCGTCGGGTAAAAAATACCACTTGGACGGATGCAAGTTTCTCAGTGAAAAAAGAATGGCGATTTCGGAAAAGGATGCGAAAAATGCGAGGTATGAGGCCTGTGCCTACTGTCAGCCGTGAGGGAAATAAAAAAGAAGACAACGGAGTTCACTAAATGAACTGCCCACTGTCTTCTTTTCTTTTTCACCGTTTATCTTGCCTGAAAATGCCCTATACTCTCTGTGAGGTGATGTGCGTGGTAAATATGCTAATAAGAGGTATTATAGTTTATGTGACGGTAATTTTCGCTGTAAGGCTTATGGGTAAAAGACAGATAGGCGAGCTTCAGCCAGCAGAGCTGGTGGTTACCATTCTGCTCTCTCAGGTGGCATCAATGCCCTTTGAAAGTCTGGAAATCCCGCTTTTAAGCATACTTTCCATTATCTTTCTGCTTATTGCGCTGGAGATTATCTGCTCGGTTATCGGTATGAAAATCAAAGGCTTCCGCAACCTCATTCAAGGCAACCCCATACTTATAATAAAGGAAGGAAAGCTGGTACAGAAAGAGCTCAAAAATGTACGCTACAGTGTAGAGGATTTGCTCGAGGCTCTGCGACTCAAGGATATTTTCGACATAAGTCAGGTGCAGTTCGCCTATATCGAAACCAACGGCTCCATAAGTGTCCTTTTAAAAAACAGGTTCCGTCCCGTTACAATAGATGACACCGAGATAAAAACCGCACCCTGTGAGCTGCCCTGTCTGGTAGTGAGTGACGGCAGGATAGTCAGAAGCGAGCTTGATATATGCGGTATGACAGAAAAGCGTATCGGAACCATACTGAAAAAGGAGCAGATAAGATTAGAGGACATTATGCTTATGACCGCTGAAAAGGGCGGTAAATATTATATCATCAGAAAGGAAAAAGAAGGATGAAAAGAATAATATCTGCATTTGTACTGCTGCTTTTATGTGTAGGAATCTGCGTTTACGGCAGTATTGCCACAGAAAAGAAAACCCGGTCACTTATTAACCTGCTGAACGAAGCCGAATATTCGGTAAATATCGGTGACCGGGAAAAAGCTCTCATAAGCCTGCGCAGGCTCGAAAATGAGTGGAGCAGTGCCGAGAAATTTTTCAGCTCAGTTTCCGAAACAGCGCTTATCGACGAGCTTGACCTGTCAGTCGGCAGCTTGGAAAAATATATCCTGTCCGATATGGAGGATGAGGCACTGGTGATTATGCAGGAGTGCCGTACGGGACTGGAAACTATAATGAGACGGCAGAAAATCTCCGTAGAAAATATCTTGTAATCTTACCTTATCGGTGATATAATATGCCTATCATTCACCGACTGTGAGGACGTTTTATGAAAAAATTAATGAATCCCCGTCTGATGCTCATAGCATCCATGACCATATTCGGTACGATAGGTGTTTTCGTGCGGAATATTCCTGTTTCTTCGGGAGAGCTTGCTCTGTACCGTGCAGTTTTAGCCGCTATATTAATCGGAGCCTTTTTACTGGTAACCGGGCAAAAAATCCCCTTCGGAAAAATAAAAAAAGAGCTTCCCTTGCTTTTAGCCTCGGGTGTGGCTATGGGTATCAACTGGATTTTACTTTTCGAAGCGTACAAGTACACCTCTGTTTCCGTGGCAACCTTAAGCTATTATTTTGCTCCCGTCATCGTTATGCTGGTCTGTCCCCTGCTGTTTAAGGAAAGGCTGACGGGTAAAGGAATATTATGCTTCGTGATGTCTACTGTCGGCCTCGTACTCATTACGGGCCTCGGTGACCTGTCGGGTGATAAAAACATAGTGGGTATTCTTTTCGGTCTGGGTGCCGCCTGCTTCTACGCTACGGTTATCCTGCTGAATAAATTCATAAAAAATGTGGAAGGCATCCACCGCACCTTTCTGCAGTTTATAGCGGCTATTATCGTACTTCTGCCCTATGTTCTGCTGACGGGCGGCATTACTCTCGCCACTCTCGACGGTAAGGGATGGATAAATCTTCTCATAATCGGCCTCATTCACACAGGTGTTACATACTGTATGTACTTCTCCTCTCTTAAGGAATTACCCGGACAGAAGGCGGCCATTTTAAGCTACATAGATCCGCTGGTAGCCGTACTCATTTCCGTGACGGTGCTGAATGAGACTATGACGGCTTCACAGGTTATAGGCGGTGTTCTGATTTTAGGGTTTACTCTGCTTAATGAGATTTCACCTAAAGAAAAGAAAACTTGAATAAGGGTACAAAAAGGGGGCTGTTACATTAAGCGCAGACCAAAAAGCAAAACAAAAAACAGATGTTTCTGAGTTGATTTCAACTGAAATACATCTGTTTTTATATTTATTAATCAGAATTATCTGCGTTGCACAAGGATAAAATTTGCTTTTTTAGCCGTTTTTTTTGCCCGCTCGAAGTATACACATACACCTTCTGGACGAAGAAAACGACTTCTGCATTTTAATGCAACAGCCCCTTAATGCTTATTTAAAATACATATAAAGCTGGCACTTAATCATACCGTTATAAAGCTTTCTTCTCTTGTCGGCCTTTCTGCCGAAGAAGATTTCGAAATCCTCCGAGGGGCTGATGATGCTGTAGGACCAGCCCTTCTGCTGACGGAAACATTTACCCATAGATTTATATAAGTCCTCTGCCTGCTTAAGGTCTAAAAGCCTTTCACCGTAGGGCGGGTTACAGATAAGAGTACCTCTTTCGGTTTTCGGTGTGAAATCCTTGACATCTCGCCTTTCGAAGGTGATGAACTTATCCACACCTGCTCTTTTTGCGTTTGCACGGGCGAGCTCGAGAGATTTCTCATCGATGTCAGAGCCGTAAGCCACAAACTGACTGTCCGTAAGAGCGAGGCTTTTAGCTCTTTCTCGCTCCTCTGTCCATATATTTTCGGGAAGATTTGACCATCTTTCTGCGGTGAAATTACGACCGATACCCGGTGCCATATTATTGGCAAGCAGGGCGCCCTCGATAAGGATAGTACCCGAGCCGCACATAGGATCATAAAGTGTATGGTAAGGGCGAAGTCTCGACAGACAGCAGAGCGATGCGGCCAAGGTTTCCTTTATGGGTGCGCCGTTTGACTCGAGACGGTAACCTCTTTTATGAAGCCCGTAGCCCGAGGTATCGATAAGAAGGCTTACCTGATCCTTCATAATGGAAAACTGTATCTGATAAAGAGGGCCTGTTTCCTCAAACCAAGAGATATTGTATTTACTCTTAAGTCTCTCAACTACAGCCTTTTTTATAATAGACTGACAGTCACTGACACTGAAAAGAGTGGAATTGAGAGAATATCCCTTTACGGGGAAGGTATCATAGGC
>JAFSDF010000237.1 GCA_017436375.1 Clostridia bacterium
CTAAAAAAGCAAATTTTACCCTTGTGCAACACAGATAATTCTGATTAATAAATATAAAAACAGATGTATTTCAGTTGAAATCAACTCAGACACATCTGTTTTTTGTTTTGCTTTTTGGTCTGCGCTTAATGCAACAGCCCTTTAAATTTTGCTTTTAATCAATAAGTAAATGTCCATGCTTCATCGAGTGCACCCTGGAAGGTAGCATTAGGATTAAAGAAAGCTACAGAAGCTTTACCGAAGCCTGACATAGGAAGCTTGTTAACAAGCTTGGTAACCTTGCCGTCAGCATTTACCACGATTTCTACGGTTGAGCCGGGATACTTCATATCAGCTTCTGCGATAGTGATACCGGGAAGGTCGAGAGAAGCGATGTCAAGATAACCGATGGCTGTGGAGTTATGCTGAGGAACAGGTGAAGAAACGGTGGTATTTTCCTCTACGAGAACTACTGTGTAGACAGTATCTGTGCCCGATGCCTTTGCAGTAGCTGTTACTACACCTGCATCGGTGAGAAGGAAGTCCTTATTAGTGGGAGGAATGATACCGAACATGGTTTCGCCTGCAGAGGTAGCACCGTTGGCAATAGTATAGTCGATTTCTTCAGCACCGGCGAGATTTTTTACAACATCATTGATAAGACTTACAGCCGCAGGAATAGAGCAGTCAGTAACCTCAATAGTGATGTTTTCAGCCTTATGAGCCTTTACATTCTGTTCTGCTTTAAGGTCCTTCATATATCCGTTCATCTTTTCGATGATCTGTGCCTTGGAAAGAGATGAGGGATCTGCATTGTTTGCGGGAGCATCGGTGGAGGGCTGTGCGGTAGGAGCAGTAGAGCCCTGATTAGGATCGATCACGGGAGGAAGAGCTGTAGTGGGCTGAGTAGTAGTAGGTGCTGCAGTGGTGGGCGCTGTGGTGGTAGGAGCGGTAGGCTGTGTGGTGGAGGGGGTAACTGTGTTTACAACATCACTGTTTGCCTTCACATTAGCCTTTCTCTCTTTGTAAACACCGAGCTCGAAGCCCATTACAAAAAACCAGATGCTGAGCACTACAGCAATAGCAATTTTTATTTCTTTTTTCATCATTATGATTCTCTCCTTTTATTGAGACTGTATACTTTTCCATACTAATTAAGCATTACTTATAATTTACTCGCTTTCCGTATTTTTGTCAAGGTGTTAAAGTAAATATTTCGTAAATAAAGTTGCCCTTTTTCTGTAAACCGTTGAATACAGACCGTTTCCTTGAAGTGCGACTTTATGAAGCTCAGCTGTCCGTCCCGTAATATAAAGAAACCGCTGTACACCTGTGCCGAATCTGATAAGGCACAGATATACAACGGTTTATCTCAGTTTACTCAGGCTGCATCGCTGACTTCCCTGACAGCGGGTGTACCCTTATTCTTTTCTTCCTTGAATTTCTGAAGAATAATAACCACAGCTGTCAGTGTGACACCTGCAAGGTCTGTAATCACACCGGGGATGATGAGCAGAAGTCCGCCGCCGAGAAGCATAATTCTCTGCCACCAGGGGCATTTACTGAACATATAGCCTTCCATACCGGCCGCCACGGCATAAATACCGATTACCGAGGTTATGGCAATAAGAACAACATCGTACCATGCACTGTCAATAAAGAGCATTTTGGGGCTGTAAGCAAAAATGTAAGGAACAATGAAAGCGGTGATAGCCAGTCTTGTCGCCGTTACACCTGTTTTCATCGGATTGGATTTGGCTATAGCCGAGCCTGCATACGCCGCCAGAGCTACAGGAGGTGTAATGTCTGCCACGATACCGAAATAAAACACGAACATATGCGCCGCCAGAACCGGAAGTCCCATCTTGATGAGAATAGGAGCGGTAATGGTAGCCATAATAACATAGTTTGCAGTAGTGGGAACACCCATACCCAGAACGATACAGCACAGCATCGTAAGGAAAAGTGCAAGGAACATACTGTTCTCTGCGATGGGAACGAGGGTGCTGATAAGCAGCTGACCGAGAGCAGTCATGGTAACTACACCGGAAATAAGTCCCGCCATACCGCAGGCAACTGAAACACCGATGGTGTTTTTAGCACCGTTTTCGAGAGATTCCACTACTACCTTGGGAGTAAGGATAGTGGTATCCTTGGTAATAAAGGAAAGGGCCACGGATAAAACCATACCTACGAGGATAGCCGAGCTTACCTGTCCTCCTACAAGCCAGATAATAAGGAAGGCCAAAGCAGGAAGAGCAGGGAAAACGAGTCTCCAGATATTATCCTTATCCAGCTTTTTCGGTACGAGAGAAACTATAAGCGCACCCATAATGGCGATACAGGCTGAAATACCTGCACTGAACTTATTCATAGCAAGGACAAGCATAACAATAGGAATAAGGAGATAGCCGTTTTTAAGCATAAGCTTACCGAATTTCGGGAGAGCCTCCTTCGGAAGTCCCTTAAGGCCTAACTTCTTGGCTTCGAAATGGATCATCATAAAGATACCCATAAAGTAAAGCACTGCGGGAAGTATGGCAGTAACTGCGATTTTTGAGTAGGGCATTTCTGTCATTTCAGCCATAAGGAATGCTGCCGCACCCATAATGGGAGGCATAATCTGGCCGCCTGTAGATGCCGCTGCTTCGACAGCCGCTGCAAATTCAGGCTTATAGCCTGTCTTTTTCATCATAGGGATAGTGATAGAGCCGCTGCCTACGGTATTTGCTACCGATGAGCCTGAATACATACCCTCGAGGGCACTCGAAATAACAGCAACCTTTGCAGGACCGCCGATGGATGAGCCTGCAATTGAGTTTGCAAGATCAACGAAGAATGTACCGATACCCGTTCTTTCCAGAAGAGCACCGAGAATAATGAACAGTACGATAAATGTCGTACACACATAAACAGGAGTGGAGAAAAGTCCGTTTGCCACATCATAAAAAAGGCTGTACATAAGACTTCTCAGAGCTATGTCGGGATTAGCCGTAAAAGCCTTTACCGATGCATAAGCCACAAAAGCACCCACGACGAAAATAATAGGTAAGCCTACTGCCCTTCGGCACAGCTCTACCATAAGTATGATGGCGATTAGGGCAATAACTATCTGCAGTGTGCCTATTCTTCGCGACATCATAATAATATCCTCCTGGAACACTGTGTAGTAGAGGAACGAGCCTGCACCGACCACAGCCAGGATTATATCGTAGAAGGGAACATAGTTGATTTTTTTGGTCTGCTTTTTATATGCGGGAAATATGATGTATCCCATAAACATGATAAAAGCCATAAAGGTTGTAAGCTTGGTATGCTTGGTGGCATTCTGCAGAACGAGAGCCATAAGCACTACATAAACACTGAAGGCAGCCATAAGACCTGTTATGACCTTTTTTCTCCAGCCTGTGAAAACACGGACATTACTTTCGCGGTCGAACTCCTGCATAATCGCATCGGCATCAACCACTTCTTCTGTAGCAAGAGACTTATTTTCGTCCATGAATCCTCCTCCTTTACATTGAATTTTCTGCATTGTTAAATTGATTTATTAAGTCAAATAAATGCTGCAGGTCGTGCAGCATTTATTGATTAAACTGTTTAGTTTTGGTTTTTAAGGAAATTATTTGATTACGCCGATTTCCTTGTAGTACTTTTCTGCGCCGGGATGTACGGGAACCTTACCTACAGCGGCTACAGCATTTTCCTTAACCATTTCGTTACCCTTGGCATGAGCGACAGCAATGTCTGCCTGCTTTTCCCAGAGATTCTTTGTGATTTCGTAAACCTGATCGTCGCTCATCTTATCGGTTACAACGAAGGTAGCCTTGATAGCAACAGTATTTACTGTATCTGTTACGAAATCGTACTTGGTATTGTCAGCGGTAGCTTCAAACTTCTCATAGAAGGAATACTTCTGGATGAGGCTGTCGATAATGTCTGCACCGAGGTCAACGAGAACTACCTCTGTAGTAGTGGCAAGGTCTGTGATAGCTGTGGTGGGAGCACCTGCTGTGATGAAAGCGGCATCAATGGAGCCGTCCTTAAGCTGTGTAGCTGAATCGCCGAAGGAAGCGGTAACCTTCTTGATGTCCTTATCGATATCAAGACCTGCTGCCTCGAGAATCTGAACTGCATTGTAGTAAACGCCTGAGCCTACATCGCCTACTGCTACTGTCTTGCCCTTAAGGTCAGCAAGAGAGGTGATGCCGGAAGCCTTGGTAGCTACGAGCTGACAAACCTCAGAATATACGCAGGCAACTGCCTTGAAGTCTGTGATAGCTTCAGCAAAGCCGTTTGTACCTTCATAAGCGTAGTTCATAACATCGTTCTGTACGATAGCGAACTGAGCTTCACCGTCAGCGATCATTTCGATATTAGCCTGTGAACCGCCTGTGGAAATTACATTGAATTTGTAATCATCTGTACCGAGTACCTGACCTACTGCTGTAGTGAAAGCGTAGTATGTACCTGTGTTACCGCCTGTACCGGTGGTGATAGTTTTGATGATTTCGTCATTTGCGCCGCCTTCTGTACCTTCGTCGGCTGCTGCAGTGGTTTCTGTGCCTGCTGCTGTGGTTTCTTCTCCGTCATTGCCGCCGCATGCTGCGAGTGTGAAGAGCATGAGAGCTGCGAGGAGAACTGCGAGAATTTTTTTCATAACTTTATTCCTCCTGTGGATAGTTTTTTAGGGAAATACCCTTTTCAGATAATCACGAAAAATGAATAAATATATATTTCATATTCATTTTCCGATTATAACTTGAATCTTATTTTAATATATTTGCCACCCTTTTGTCAAGTACTACGCTAAATTCTTAATAATTACTGCGGTTTTTACTTTATTTCAGCCTCACTATTGCATTTTACGACATAAAAATGCTAAAATAATTATGCAGAAAAATGTAAATTAATGCGGAATGCTGAATTTACTGAACATCGGGAGACCGTATATGAATACAGAACAGATAAAATCATACCTCAGAAAAGAAAACCGTCACATAAAAATAATAACAGTCAGAGAAACAGCCTCTACCAATGACGAGCTGAAAAAGCCGGTATTTTCACAAGGAAACGAAACCGTTCTTTTCATAGCAGACAGTCAGACGGCAGGCAGAGGAAGAAAAGGCAGAAGCTTTTTCTCACCGGAAGGCACAGGAATTTATATGAGCCTTCTGCTGCACCCCGACCTTACACCCGAGGAATGTACTCTCATCACTCCTCTTTGCGCCGTGGCTACAGCCGAAGCTATCGAAAGAGTTACAGGTGTAAAGGCGGACATCAAATGGGTGAATGATATTTTCGTCGGCGGAAAAAAGGTAGCAGGTATTCTTACCGAGGGCTCCTTTACGAAAAACGGTGCTGACTATATAATAGTCGGTATCGGCATAAATATTTCCGTTCCCGAAAACGGCTTTCCCGACGAAATCAGGGACATAGCAGGTGCCGTTACCGAAGGCTCAGCAGAAATACGGGAACAGCTCATTGCTGAAACCGTCAACCGCTTTATGCTTCATCTGAGCGGCATCAGAAGCAGAGACTTTGTCCCCCTTTACAGAGAGAGACTTTTCTTTTTAGGACAGGAGATAACCGTGCTTTCCCCGGAGGGAAGCTATAAAGCTACTGCAGTAGATACAGACTCCGACTGCCGTCTCACGGTAAAAACGGAAGCAGGTGAAATAAAATCCCTGTTAAGCGGTGAAATCAGCGTCAAAATTTAATATTTATACAAAAATCATAAACAAAAAATCCCCGGTTTTTCCGGGGATTTTTTGTTGGGAATTTGATTGAGGTAACTATGAAAATGAAAAAACTATCAATCTTTTGTATAACAATAATACAACTTCTGTCTAAACTTTGCAATAGTTTGCGGTTTTTGTTTACTTTTGGTTCATAATATTTTTAAAGTTTATTTTAAGTTGAATCGAAGAAAGCTCAGATGACAGACATTTGTCGCACATCTTTTTTCTCTGTATATTTTTTCATTGACAAAAAGCTTATTTTGTCAGCACTCCGTCATCACTGTAAAGGAGAAGCAGAATATTTTCTTCTTTTCCGCTTACTGCATTAATATACACCAGTGACTCCTGTCCCTCACTGTCCTTACAGTGAAACTCATAGCAAAGCTCCTCCCTTCCGTTTTCCAGCGGAATGAAAGCGAGTCTTGCCGACACAACCGACAGGAGCGGTGAAAGTATTTTTCTGCACTCAGGCAGAGACAATATGCTTTTTTCCGCTTCCCTTTCTCTGTGATTCATCAGCCAGCCTCTGCTGTCCAGAGCCACCGCCTCGCCTGTTTCGAGGGAGATGCTTACCTTGATAAGATCAGAGTAGCAGATGATTCCGTCCGCTTCATAGGCATAATTCACCGTACATATTCCGTCGTAAGTGCTGTAGTAGGTCTCTGTCACATTTTTATCAAAGCCCGTTTTTTTCAGATATTCCTTACCTCTTTTTATTGCCTCAGCAGCACTGATAGTCGCCTCTCCCGCATAAGAGGAGTCAGTCATATAGCAGAGCATCCCTCCCTTTCGGGTAATTCCTGCCGTTCTGTCTCCGTCAGAAAAGCAATAAAGCTCTATTGCCCCCTGCGTGTCTGCCTCTCTTTTCAGCTCTCTCTCTTCACAGCCAAGATATTCTGCCGCCTTTTTTCTTGCCTCACCTACGGTAATTTCACTTCCCGACAGGCCGAGAGGCTTTTTATTCAGTACCGCATCTGCGAAGGGACCGTCATACAAAAGAGTCGGATAATCGCCCATCGTCTGCTGTACATCCGTAAAGGCCTCGGAAAAGCTTATGCCCTCATTCTCAGCCTGAGAAAGGAGATTGTTTATCTTTTTGGTAAATGCCACCCTTCCCGCATAATAGTCGCTGCTTATCTGCTCAAAAGACTCTGAAAGATACCGTGAATACCTGTACAGGGCTCTAAGCTTTTCCGCCTCCTTTTCCGTTACGGAAAAATCCTCCTTTTGCGAAAGGTAAAGCGCATAATCTCCCGCCTGCGACAAAAATTTGAATATCTCATCGGTTATAATACTCTCATCTGTTATACCCGAAAGACTTACCTTGGCTACTGCGGCCTGTCTTGAAAGGTCATTACCGTTTTTATGGAGCATCTGCGCTGTTGAGGTGCAGAGACTTTTATTGAGGCTGACGGTCATACTGTCCAGGCTTTCACACAGCTCCGAAAGATATTTCTGCCTCTGCACCTCATTCTCCCTTTCGATGCTTTTCAGTCTGCCTGTATTCATCGCCGTAAGTATAAAAAGAGCCAGACACAGTGCCGACAAAACCCATATTGTTTTGGTTTTTATGCTGCTGTTTTTCTTTTCCATTGTTCTCTCTCCCGTAACATTTTTAATTAAATTAAAGTGTTATTTAGTATTTTATAAAAGTATTTTACGAAAATTTAACAAAAATATACTTTAATTTGAACATTGTGCCATTGAATATTTTTCGCCTTTATAGTATAATATGAAGGATTATGATGAGGAGGTATGTCCTATGGGTGCTTATCTGGATAACAGTGCCACCACAAAGGTGTGTGAAAAGGCGAAAAATTATATGCTTGAAGCCCTCGAAAGCTGCTGGGGCAATCCTTCCTCTCTTCACGAAAAAGGCATCGAAGCTGATAATCTTCTTTTAAAAGCAAGAGAGACCGTGGCGAAGGCGCTTTCCTGTGAAAAAGACGAAATCTTATTTACAAGCGGAGGCACCGAGGGCAATAATCTGGCTGTTTTCGGCGCCGCCTACGGAAATAAAAGAAAAGGCAACAGAGTTATCACCTCTGCCATAGAGCACCCCAGTGTGCAGAAGGCCTTTGACAGGCTTGAAAAGGAGGGCTTTGAGGTCATCCGTATCGGTACCGATGCTTACGGAGAAATTGATTTCGATGCCCTGACAGATGCAGTAAATGAAAAAACCGTTCTCGTCAGCATAATGGCTGTCAACAATGAGGTCGGCACAATTCAGCCCGTGGACAAAATTGCCTCGGTAATTAAAAGAAAAAACTCTCCCGCCTTTTTTCATATTGATGCCGTACAGGCCTTCGGTAAAATACCTCTGAATGTGAAAAAGCTCGGAGCAGACCTTATGACTGTCAGTTCCCATAAAATACACGGTCCTAAGGGAGTAGGCGCTCTCTTTATAAAAAAGGGTACGAAGCTCACTCCCGTCACCGTCGGAGGCGGACAGGAAAGGGACATCCGCCCCGGTACGGAGCCTATGCCCGCCATCGCAGGCTTTATGGGTGCTGTAGAGGAGCTTACGGTAAAGGCTTCTCTCGAAAAAACCACCGCCCTTCGTGACAGCTTCATCGGGGATATAGCCAAAAGAGAGGGCATCGTCATAAACAGCCCCGCAGACGCTCTGCCCTATATCATAAACCTCTCTCTCCCCGGCTACAGAAGCGAAACCCTTCTCAATTTCCTTTCTGACAGCGGATTTTATGTATCCTCCGGCTCAGCCTGTGCCAAGGGACACAAAAGCCATGTGCTCACAGCTATGAAGCTTCCCGACAGTCTTACAGACTCTTCTCTGCGTATAAGCCTTTCCCGCTTCACCACCGATGAGGAGCTTGACTCCTTCCTCGAGGCTCTCGACAAGGCTATGAAAGTAATTATGAAAAAATAAGAGGTAGCAAATGAAAGAAGTATTACTCATAAAAAACGGAGAGCTTGCTCTCAAGGGACTCAACAGAAGCACCTTTGAGGATGTTCTCGTAAAAAATATGAAGCGCCGTCTTTTAAAGTCGGCAGGTAAATTCACCTTCACAAAATCCCAGTCTACCATCGTGGCAGAGCCTGTGGATGAGGATGTGGATTTTGATGCGGCAGTGGAAACCGTAAAGAAAGTGTTCGGTATCGTCGCTTTTTCAAAGGCGGCAGTCACCGAAAAGGACCTTCAGTGTATGAAGGATACGGCACTTTCCTATCTCGGCGATGACCTGAGAAGCGTAAAAACCTTTAAGGTAAATGCCAAAAGAAGCGATAAGCGCTTTCCTCTGACCTCTCCCGAAATCTGCCGTGAGGTAGGTGCTCATCTTCTCCGTAGCATCCCCTCACTCAGAGTAGATGTTCATAACCCCGACATTACCGTAACCGTGGAGGTAAGAGATAAGAATGTCTTTATCCACGGCAATCAGATAAAGGGTGCAGGCGGTATGCCCGTCGGCACTGCAGGCAGAGTAGCTCTTCTCGTATCAGGCGGTATCGACAGCCCCGTAGCAGGCTGGATGATGGCCAAAAGAGGCCTTCAGCTTTCAGCCATCCACTTCGCCGCTCCCCCCTACACCAGTAAGAGAGCAGAAATGAAGGTCCGTGACCTTGTTTCTATCGTGGCCAAATACAGCGGCAGAGTAAACTTCGCCGTGGTAAACTTCACGGAAATCCAGGAGGCTATCAAGGAGCACTGTCCCGAGGAGCTTTTCACCATTATTATGAGGCGTATGATGATGAAAATTTCAATCAGACTCGCCGAAAGAGACGGCTGCGGAGCTCTTGTAACTGGAGAAAGCCTCGGTCAGGTGGCTTCCCAGACTCTGGGTGCCATAGCCTGTACGGATGCGGCCGTAAATATGCCCGTTTTCCGTCCTCTCATCGGTATGGATAAAAACGAAATAATCACCGTTTCCCGTGCTATCGGCGCCTTCGAAACCTCCATCCTCCCCTATGAGGACTGCTGTACGGTCTTCACTCCCAAGCATCCGAGAACAAGACCTACCATAGAGCTCATAGAAAAGGCTGAAAGCGTATTCGATTTCAGCGAAATGCTCGACAGAGCGGTGGAAACGGCTAAGTTTGAGTTTGTAGACTAAGAAAAAAACGAGGTGATTCCTTTGAAATGTGAGCTAATAAGCGTAGGTACTGAAATCCTTTTAGGTGACATTCTTAATACCAATGCCCGTTTCCTTTCAAAGGAGCTCGCCGCCCTGGGTATCTCTCTGATGTATCAGACCACTGTAGGCGATAATGAGGGAAGGCTTAAGTCCGCTCTTGACACAGCCTTTACCCGTGCAGACACAGTCATCCTCACAGGCGGTCTAGGGCCTACTCCCGACGACCTTACAAAGGAGGTCTGCGCCGCTTACTTCGGAAAAAGACTCTTTATGAGGGAGGATATACTCGAAGAAATCAGAGCTTATTTTTCAGCCAAAGGTCTCCCGATGCCCGAAAGTAACAGTAAACAGGCTCTCGTTCCTGAGGACAGCACAGTTCTTCCCAATAAAAACGGAACCGCTCCCGGCTTCATTATGGAGAGCGGAGATAAAAAAATCATCATTCTCCCGGGGCCTCCGAGAGAGATGGAGCCGATGTTCAGAGAATGTGTTGTTCCCTATCTGAAAAAGTTTTCCTGCTCTGTTATAAAATCTCATACCGTGCGCACCTTCGGCATAGGCGAGAGTGCTATGAGCGAAAGGGTATCAGACCTTCTCGAAAGCGAAAATCCTACAGTGGCACCCTATGCCAAAGACGGTGAGGCACTGCTGAGAATTACAGCAAAGGCAGAAAGTGAGGAGGAGGCCGACAGACTTATCTCTCCCTTGCTTGAAGATATCAGAGCAAGACTCGGCTGTTACATCTACGGCATTGATGCCCAGAGCATCGAAGAAGCTACAGTTTCCCTTATGAAAGAAAAGGGAGTTACCGCCGCCTTTGCCGAAAGCTGTACGGCAGGTCTGTGTGCCAAAAGAATTACCGACATCAGCGGTGCTTCGCAGGTTTTCCACTGCGGCATCGTATCCTATTCAAATGAAATAAAATCGAAGCTTTTAGGCGTTTCCTCTGAGGATCTTGCACACTTCGGTGCAGTAAGCGACATCGTCGCCGCACAGATGGCTCTGGGTGTGAAAAACATCTCCGGTGCCGACTACGGTGTAGCTGTCACAGGTATGGCAGGCCCCACCAGTGACGATCCCGAAAAGGAGGTTGGCCTTATCTATATAGCCGTAACTGACGGTGAAAGCCTTTATCTTAAGGAATTTCACGGCAGAAAGAACGGCAGCTGCAGAGACTATAACCGTTTCGTCTCTGCCTCAAATGCCATCAATCAATTAAGACTTACTGTCATAAACAGCCCTGAATTAAGGTCAGAGGGCAATATCAAGGAATTTATAAACTCTTATCCGAGGAATTAACTATGAAAAATGTTTATCAGGACCGGGATATGTCTCCGCAGGAAAACAATCCTTCGGCCACCCCACAGGGAACAGGCGGAAATCCTTCCCCTGAGCAAGCTCCCTTTCAGCAGCCTGTCTACGGACAGCCTGTTTATTATGTACCTGTAGGTCAGATACCCTACGCACAGCCCGGCTATCCGCCGCAGCAAATCCCCCTCACACAGGAACAGCTTAATATGATCCTGCAGCAGTACGGCATTCCGCAGCAGCCTCAGCCTCAGCCCTTTCATCAGCCCAAGACAGCTCCTCAGGCAGATTCGGGAATGAGAGTTCTTTATCAGAGTGAGGACTTTGACAAGCCGACAGCTGACGATGATGCCTACAGCGAATATGCCACTGAGGAAGCTGCACAGGAACCCCTCTCAGCACCGACAGCCGAAGGCTCGCCTTCTCAGAAAAACGTTTCTGCAAAGCCTTCCATGGCTGACGATATAGAAATCGAGGAGGAAACCATAAATCTCTCTCATAAAACTTCCCCCGTAAAAAAGAATACCTTTACGGTCGAAGAAATGGAAATGAGCACCTATGAGCTCAATTCCATTCTTTTAAGACAAGGAAAGGTATCCTCTGCCTATCAGCGTCCCGCGCCCGACAAAAGCAGAGATGTGCCTCTCGGCTTCGGCGGCGGCTTTGAAATAGAGGATATGGCTGACGAGGAGGTAGCAGATGTCAGTTCAAATGTGACAGAAGGAGCCAAAAAGGAGAAGAAAAAGCTTTCACGCTTCGAAATTATCCGCCGAACTGTCCTTGCTGTGGCTCTTGTCGCTATCGTAATTTCCGTGGGTATGCTTCTTAATGAATACCGTCTGTCAAGTGAAAACGATAAATTAGAGGAAGGCATCTCCGATCTTATCATTACCGAGCCCTCCACTGAAGAAGCAGGTAAAGACGATAAGGAAACTACGAAAAAGAACAACAAGGATAAGGACAAAACCACTACCGCTTCTCTCACTCCCGAGCAGCAGTGGGCAGAAATACAGAAGGAATACCCGAATGTGATTTTCCCCATGGGACTACAGCTCAAATACGCCCGTCTCTATGCCACAAACCCCGACTTTGTAGGCTATCTCGAGGCAAAGGGTGTAGGACTCAGCCTTCCCATAGTACAGGCCGATAATGACACAAAATATCTGGAAAAGAACTTCTACGGTAAAAGCACCAAATACGGCTGTCCCTTCGTCACACATGTAAATAACATCGTCGATCTGGATATGAACACCATCATTTTCGGACACCATATGAATAACGGTACGGTCTTTGGTGCTCTTGACGAATACAAGAGCATAGACGGCTTCAGAGCCGCTCCCGTAATCACCTTCAACACTCTTTATAAGGACTACAGCTGGAAGGTGGTAGCCGCATTCATCACCAATGCCTATGAAAAGGACGATAACGGATATCTGTTCAGATATTACTTCGCTTCCCTGAGCACGCAGGACCGCTTTGCCGCTTATCTAAACGAAATGAGTCAGCGTTCTCTTTACGACACGGGTGTGGATGTGCTTCCTACAGACAAGCTTCTCACCCTTTCCACCTGCTCACATGAGTTCGAGGATGCCCGCTTCGTCGTAGTGGCCAGACTCGTCCGTCCCGGTGAGAGCACAGATGTGGATGTTTCCAAAGCAACTGTCAATCCCAATCCAAGATACCCTCAGGCATATTACAGTAAAAAGAAGCTCGACAACCCCTATGTGAACGCAAGTCGCTGGGAAGTCGGATAACGACCGCTAACACACCACTTATTGGGAGGTTAAAAATATAATGATATGTTTATACACACTAAAGGATATTTCCGCCTTTTCTTCTGACTCGATTTATAAAATCTGTCTCGCTCTGGACAGCTTCGGTCTGTCTGAGGAAAGCATTGAGGATTTCGAGAGCTACGGCGAAATGTTCGACGCGGTGATGTCTTCTCTGGAAAGAGGCAAGCACGTCATCGTGGCCGCAGAACACACTGATTTCATAAAAACAAAAAAAGAGCTTATCTCCAAGCTCATTCTCGAAAGCTCCTTATCTCCTGAAATGGCAGACTTTATCACACTGAACGCAGGTGACGACCTTTCGGAAATCGATATGGACGGTCACTGTCTTGCACCCGAGGGCAGTGTGCTTCACATTACCTCTGACGGTCTTTACAGCGGCTTTACCTGTGATGCCCTTTCAGGCAGACTCACCGTTATTCCTCTGGATTTTATGCGTCTGGACGAAATACTCGCCAGCATTATCAAAAATGAGCAAGAGCTTCTCGCTATTATGAATATGCGCAGCGAAAATCCCTTTACTGATTTCGCAGGCGAAAATATTCAGATGCCCGACTACGACATCGTTCCCTCTGTGGAAAAGCTCGTTTCTTCTCTTCAGCGACTGCAGAAAAAGGTAGCTCTCACCACGGGCGAGGCTTCTATGTGGATTTACAATCTTTACGATAAGATTGACGGTCTGACAGATACTATCGGCTTCGTAGAAATTTCCGATCCTGCCGAAGGTGCAGACAGCGAGGACGAGCAGGAGGCAGATTTCGAGGAATCCCTTCAGAACAGCGATGAAGAGAGCGGCATTCCCAAAGAAAGCGAATCAATGAGGGTTATCCGACACGCCCGTGAGGCGATGTATAACACCGAATGTGATTTCGGCGCTTCCATTTCCCCTGTCTATTCTCAGGAAAACGAAAACGGACAGACCTCTTACTATGCTTATGTGGCTGTTGTAGACAGAAGCACGGCCAAGGCAAAGAAAATCAACACAGTCAATCCCGACGACATTCCCCTTATTCTTCCTCACGCAGTTTCCATTCTTTCTGCTGTAGTATGTGAAAAGGCTGAGGTAATCAATACCGCTATCGCCAAAATAGATTACAGTGACGAGGAAGAGGAAGAAAAGGAAGAATCCGCCGCACCCGCAGCCAAGGACGGAGTTTTCACTCTCACCAAGGGTATGCTTATCTTTGCGGCAGTGGTTTTGGTCTTTGCTATCGTAAGTCCCGTGATTATGACCTACTTTATGCTTAAGCCTCAGACCACTACAACCACTCCTCCGGACATACTTGTAAATAATCCCGCATACTACCAGTCCACCACAGCACCCACCACTACCCAAAACCCCTTCCTTAATACCACCAAAAACCCTGCAGAGCTTAATAACGGTGTAACAGAGCAGGTAGCTCCCGAGGTTTCCGCAACCTCTACCACAGCACCCGCCCCCTCAGAAAAGGGTGTGTTCACCTTCTATGTTTTCGGCTACGGTCACGGTGTGGGTATGAGTCAGGTCGGTGCCAACTATCTGGCCGCACAGGGCTGGGATGCATGGCAGATTCTCGCTCACTACTACTATGATGCAGGCGAAAACACCAGAATAGTTTCAGGCGATGCCTATCCGGCTAAAATCAAATATGCCGGCACAGAATATAATACCAGAGACTTCATTGCTTCGGCTCTCGAGTCGGAAATGGGCGGCTCCTTCCAGGTAGAGGCTCTCAAGGCTCAGGCAGTAGCTATCTACACCTTTGCCAAATATAACGGCTACAACCTTGGCTCCGATGCCACAGCCTTCGGTAAAACGCCTTCACAGACAGTTTACTCCGTAGTAGACGATGTTATGGCAGGCGGCTACTACATCGCCAACGGCTCTGATGTGGCTGTCACTCCCTTCCACGCTATGAGCGCAGGTGTGACTACCTCCTACTATAATGTATGGGGCAAGGGTATCGGTGCATCGGTTCCCTATCTCAGCGGCGGCAGAAAGAGCTACGGCGACTATCTCGATCCCAACTTCAAATCCACCTATACCATCACAAGCGATGATCTCAAAAAGCTCGTAAAGGAAAATGCGAAAATAGACCTCTCCGGTGATCCCTCCACATGGCTGGGTATCATCACCCACGACAGTGCAGTCAGAGACGACATCGGCTACGTCTCCTCGATTAATGTAGGCGGTACGATTATGACAGGTAACGATTTCCGTATCAAGGTAATGGGCGGCAGAATCCGTTCACATTGCTTCGCCTTTACCTACACACCGGGCTGATAATATCTTTCTTGACAATCGTTAAATAACAGAGTATACTTTACCTGTTAAAATTAATAAACAAAATTCAAATAAAGGAGTAGTTAACTATGCCATTAGTAACAACTAAAAAAATGTTTGAGGATGCATATAAGGGCGGCTACGCTATCGGTGCATTCAATGTAAACAACATGGAAATCATCCAGGGTATCACCAGAGCTGCTAAAAAGCACAATTCACCCGTTATCCTTCAGGTTTCCGCAGGTGCCAGAAAGTACGCCTCTCACGGCTATCTCGTAGCTATGGTTAAGGCTGCAGCAGAGGAAACAGGTCTTCCCATCGCTCTCCATCTTGACCACGGCCCCGACTTCGAAACCTGTAAGGCCTGCATCGACGGCGGCTTCACATCAGTTATGATCGACGGCTCACACCTTCCCTATGAGGAAAATGTAGCCCTCACAAAGCAGGTTGTAGATTACGCTCACGCACACGGCTGTGTGGTTGAGGGTGAGCTCGGCCAGCTCGCAGGTATCGAGGATGATGTCAATGTAAGCGAAGAGGACGCTAACTTCACAGATCCCGCACAGGTTTACGATTTCGTTACCAGAACAGGTGTTGACTCACTCGCTATCGCTATCGGTACCAGCCACGGCGCTTACAAATTCAAGCCCGGCCAGAAGCCCCAGCTTCGTTTCGACATTCTCAAGGAAGTAGAAGAAAAGCTCCCCGGCTTCCCCATCGTTCTCCACGGTGCTTCCTCTGTTAACCAGGACGACATCAAGACAATCAACGCATACGGCGGTGAAATGCCCGATGCTATCGGTATCCCCGAGGATATGCTCCGCAAGGCTGCATCTATGGCTGTATGTAAGATAAATGTAGACTCCGACATCCGTATTGCTATGACAGCCGCTATCCGTAAGCACTACAGCGAAAATCCCAAGCACTTCGATCCCAGACAGTACCTCACTCCCGCCAGAGATGCTATCGAGGGCGTAGTTTCACACAAGATCGAAACTGTTCTCGGCTGTGCTGACAAAGCATAATTAAATACAGAATTGCGCTGAGCAGTGATTAAATAATGAGAAAGTACCCGCCAAGTAAGGTGGGTATTTTTTTCATTCTTTTTACATAAGTGTTGATTTTCAGATTAAAATGTGGTAAATTATTCTTGCGAACAACAAAATTCATAAAACCCGATTAAGAGGAGAAATACATTGTGTAAAAATGTATTCTCTCTATTTTGTCTTCCTCTTTTTTGGGTAATCAGAATAGTTGTTCGCGCAGTAGAGATGCATTTTTCGGTGCACCTCTATGGTGCACTTTTTTATTTTTATATTGATTTTTTACCGTTTTTATGGTAAATTATTATTGCGACACATCTGAATATGCTGGCCATAAACGGTGCATTTTACTCTGGTAAAAATGCATCCTCTGTTTTTGCACCTTTATGGCTGTAAAAGATGTGTCGCAGCATTGAGGATATGCATTTTTCGGTGCACCTCAATGGTGCACTTTTTTATTTTATAAGGAAAGGCGAGGTTAGCATTATGACCGTATGCACCTTATTAGGAGACCGCGACACACCTGACAGTATGTGGAAAAATATAGAAGCTGCCGTCACCCTTATGATCAGAAATTTTAACGTAGATTTTTTCTATATAGGTCACGAAGGAAGCTTTGATGAAATGGCAGAGACCATACTGTTCAATCTCTGCTCAGAATACCCCCATGTCGGATATAATGTAGTATTAAGTGTTTCCTCAGATACGCACTTCAGTCCTTTGGAAATTTACGAAAAAAATCTTTGTCCCTTTTTCAGACATAAGGATTCATCAAAAGAAGTTGTTCTTAAAGAGCTTAACCGCTGGATGATTGATGAAGCCGATTATATATTAATTCACACAAAAAGTCCGCTCAGTGATGTCTCAGAATTAAGAAAATATGCCCGCAGAAAGAACAAGACAATAATTCCACTGTGCTGTGAATGACAAAATCAAATCCCCGCCGATTAACTCAGCGGGGATACTTTATTGTGATTTTAAAGCTTAATCAGCATTTTCTTCTTCAATCTTATCAATAACATCCTGAGAAATAGCCTCACCGTGCTTTACAAAGAGGATAAGACCGAGACAGATCAGGAACGCTATCGGGCTGTAGTAGAACAGGGACATATAGGTACCCGTTACCATAGCCACCGCACCGTAAACGATGGGAGATGCGATCTGTGCCGAGAAGGTAGCTGTGTAGTAGTAGCCGGTGAAGGTACCGACCTTATCAATACCGCCGATTTCGAGAACGAGGGGAAGGGTATTAACGGTAATGAACATATTTGCGAAGCCTGCCAGAACAAGAACGGGGTAAATGAGTATCTTGAGAACCTTAACTATTCCGTCAACAGATTCCTTAATATTGCTGAGAGCATCACCGTAAGCGCCCTCGGCTACTTCCTTACCGATAATGTTATTGCTGGTAGCTACCAGATTATCAAGATGGAATTCTCCGCCCGAATTTTCCTCAAGAGCGGCAGTAACCTTTGCATAGGAGCTTCCTTCTTCGGGAGCATTGAGATATTCGATATAGCCGTCGATGGTAAGAGCAGCAAAGTCACCTGTCAGATTTTCTTCTTTAAGCTCAGTGTTAACCTCGTTTACAGCTGTGTCGATGTTAGCATAAACCTTGTTAGCCTGAACATACTTATTAACTGAGAGTCCCTGACCTGTTACCATAATCGTAAATACAAGGAAGAACACAAGGAATGCGGAAATAAATACGGAAAGACCTGCCATAATAGTCTTTTTTCTGCCGAACTTTCTGCCCATCTTACCTGCAGGGATAGCGGCAGCGGCTGAGCATACGGCAAAGATAGCCATAATGATGGTAGCCTGTGCTGTAGCCATATGAAGGATTTCCTGTGCAAAAAGTGAGAAGAATGTGGTAATAGCATTGGAGCCGCAGAAAAGGAAGAAGAGAGAAGCAAGCATAAAGAGAAGGCTCTTTCTTTCACCTGCAGAAAGCTTATTGGCCTTTCTGGCGGCTTTTTCAGCTTTTTTGGCTTCCTTTTCGGCCTTTTTCTGTGCAGCGGCATCGAGAGCCATATTCTTGTCAGCCTTGACCTGAATTCTGCTGTCCTGCTCTTTAACGAAGAACAGAAGCACAAGGGCGCCGGCAACCATAACGATGGAGCCGATAATGAATACGATGGGGAAGGTCTGGCTTTCCTCTGTAGCCTTGCCGAAAAGAAGTGCATAAATAGCGGCGGCGATGGTACCTGCGACCATACCTACTGCACCGCCGATACC
>JAFSDF010000238.1 GCA_017436375.1 Clostridia bacterium
AGCCCCATTTTCCCTTCGGCTTCGGTCTTTCCTACACTGCTTTTGAGCTTACCTGTATATCCTGCGAAAAATCAGAGGATAAAATCAAGGTGACCGTTAAGGTGACAAACAAGGGTGAGGTTGACGGCGACGAGGTAATTCAGATTTATGTCGGCAGTAATAATAAGGAAATTGACAGACCGGTAAAGCTTCTCAAGGGCTTTAAGCGTATAAGTGTAAAAGCAGGCGAGTCTCTTTCCGCAGAGGTTGATGTGCTTATCGACGATATAAAGTTCTATAATCCCGAAAACGCTGACTGGGAGCTTGATGAAAGCTATACGGTTTATGTCGGTACAGACAGCAAAAGCGTAACCGCAGCGGGCAAGATAAGCTTCTGAGGTGAACGCTATGAAAAAAAGTCCCTATTCACCCGATGAATTTATGTCAGGTCTTTATGAGAAAATCAAGGCAGAGCCTTATAAAAATGCAGGCACTTGCGAGGATGCCCTTGAGATCGGAAAGAGTATAAAAGAAAAAGCCAAGGAGCTTTTCTCACTCGAAAAATTAGACTCTATGGCAACTGAATTAAAGCTTATTCCCGTAGGTAAAGCGCTTGATTATCCCGAATATACGCTTATAAAGTACTCGGTAGAAATTCTTAAAGATTTACACTGCCTTGTTTATGTTTCAGAGCCTAAGCACACAAAAGGTAAAGCCAACGGTGTAGTGGCTCTTTGCGGCCACGGCTACGGTGTAAGACAGATATTGAACATTTCAAAAAAAGGCAACAAAAAGTACTTTAATTACATCGACAACTATCAGAAAAGCTTTGCGGCAGAGCTTGCCAGAAGAAGTAATGTGGTTATTGCACCTGAGCTTATCGGCTTCGGTGAAGCAAGACTTAAGCACGACTTATACAAACCCTTTTACATAAGCTCCTGCGATGAGCTTTCCCACCACCTTCTCCCATACGGGCTTACCACTGCATCCTTAAGAGTTTATCAGGCACTAGCTTGTGCAAAGATTTTAAGAGCTTTGGGAACAGTTGACGAAAGTAAGATTTCTCTTATGGGTATTTCCGGCGGAGGTCTTACGGCTCTTTATGCTTCACTTCTTGACGACAGTATTTATAAAACCGTTATCTGCGGTTATGTCAATACATTCAAGGACAGTATTCTTTCAATGTGGCACTGCCCCGACAACTACATTCCGCACATTCTTGAGATTGGTGAAAATTACGATTTTGCCTCTGCTTTGGCACCGAAGGAGCTGTTTATTGAGTCGGGCAAAAAGGATAAGCTTTTCCCCATAAAAGCCTCAGAAAAAGCACACAGCAAAATTAAAAGAGTGTATTCTCTTATGAATGCCGAGGATAAGCTTCACATTGACATCTTTCCCGGCAAGCATGCCGTTTGCGGAAGAAAATCCTTTGACTGGCTTTCGGAATAACGGATATGAACATATACGATAAAACAGACTACCCCTTTCTGTATAATACAGCTACGGCTCTTTATGAAAAAAGCCGGAATGACAATCTCAGGGATTTTCCTCTGTGCGTCAGAGAAGAGTTTCATAAAAACGGAATACGTCAGAATTTTGAAAAGCTTTATTTTAAAAGACGTGACTATCTTTCTTCGACAGCAGTTCTTGCTCTTTTTGATGATAGTTATATACACGAGCTTGAAAAGATAATAGTCGGAATCTGTGAGGAAGCTCTTTGGGCTCTTCCTGCTCATACAGTGGGAAATGAGGCAGATGACAGAGGCGTTATTGACCTTTTTGTAGCGGAAACCTCGTTTGCATTGGCGGAAATATGTACGGTTTTTGCCGATAAAATCTCTTTGCAGGTTTGCAACAAGGTAAAAACTGAAATCAGAACAAGGCTTTTGGAAAACTATAAAGTCAATACATTTTGGTGGGAAAAGTGTAATATGAACTGGGCTTCGGTATGTGCAGCATACACGGCAGGTACACTTCTTTATCTCTTCCCTCAGGAGTTTGAAAAGCAGAAAAAACGCATACTTAAAACCCTCGAAGCTTACATCGACGGCTTTACGCAGGACGGCTTCTGTCCGGAGGGTCCCTCATATTGGCAGTACGGTTTTTTCGCCTATAGTGTCTTTGCCGATTTACTCCATAAAATATCTGAGGGCAAAACAGACCTTTTTGCCGGTGAAAAGGTCAGAAGGATCGCTTCCTTCAGCAGTATCTGCATACTTAAAGGCAATACCTCACTGAGCTTTTCTGACTCACAGAGAGATTTTCTGCCTGATTTCGCACTGATGAAATATCTTTCCGCCAGGCTTAACGGCTATATTCCGTATACTGAAACTGATACTCCGTATTTCTGGGATGCCAACACAAAATGGATGAATTACTACAGAGCTATTATATGGGATACGGGTACAGAGGCTGCTAAAAAAGAAAAGCCATACAGCTTCTTTTCCGAAAATTCCGATGTGCTTATAGTCAACAAATCCGAATACTCCTTTGCTTTTAAGGCGGGAAACAATGACGAGCCACACAATCATAACGATCTCGGATCCTTCATTTATTCTGATAAGGACGGACAGGTGTTCTGCGATCTTGGTGCCGGCAGATATACCAAGAACTATTTTGATGATGAAAAAAGATATGATATTTTCTGTAATTCTTCTTTTTCACACAGCGTTCCGATTATAAACCGTAAAGGTCAGTCAGCTGGAAAAGAATACAAAGCAAAGCTTTCCTTTGAAAAAAACACGGCAGTTTGTGATTTATCAAAAGCCTACTGCTTAAATGGGCTTACCTGCTTCGTCAGGAAGGCTGATCTGAGGGAGAACGGTGTATTAATCACTGATAAGCTTGTCTTCGATGAAAGTCTTCCGGTAACAGAAAGATTTGTCAGCTTAAGAAAGGCAGAGATAAAAAAGGGAGTGCTTATTTTGGCGAGCACAAAGATGTTTTTTCCTGAAGAAAAAGTAAGCCTTTCCGTAAAGGAAGAAAAGCACACACCTCACGAATACGATATGGAGGACATAACAGTTTACTGCTATGACTTTGCTCTTAAAAAAGGTGTAAATGAAATTGCCTTTGAAATAATAACAGAATAAAAAACACGGTGAATTTCTTAATTAATGAAATCACCGTGTTTTGTTTATTATTTGCTTAGGGTGACGGTAATAATCCGAACCGTGTTTTTTATCGGATGATTTCCGCCATTCCTTTGTTAAAATACTCGCAAATCCGCAAGGATTTGCTGCGTTTTTGTCTTGTACTGCCA
>JAFSDF010000021.1 GCA_017436375.1 Clostridia bacterium
AAACAACTTAATTTTATAACTAACGGAGGTACTTAATCATGGCTCGTATTAAAGGCGCAATGATGACTCGTAAGAGAAGAAATAAAGTATTAAAGCTCGCTAAAGGCTACTATGGCTCAAAGCACAGCCTCTTCAAAACAGCTAAGCAGGCTGTAATGAAATCAGGCAACTATGCATACATCGGCAGAAAGCAGAAGAAAAGAGATTTCCGCCGTCTTTGGATCACCAGAATTTCTGCAGCTTGCAAGGCTAACGGTATCAACTACTCCACATTTATGAACGGCCTTAAGAAAGCAGACATCACTCTTAACAGAAAGATGCTCTCAGAAATTGCTATCGCTGATCCCGCAGCTTTCACAGCACTCGTTGAAAAAGCTAAGGCAGCTCTTTAATTTCAAAATTTTACGTCCGAGATAATTTATTCTCGGGCGTATTTGTGTTTTTAAAAGGAACTAAAAATTACTTGAAAAGGGGTAAAATGATGAACAGGCTTGACAGTGTTTCCAATGAAAAAATCAAACTGGCAGTTAAAATTGCAGCCTCCTCTAAGGCAAGAAAAGAAACAGGTCTGTTCTTTCTGGAGGGACTCCGTCTTTGCCGTGACAGTGCACTGACAGGTACTGTCATTAGGTATGCCTTCGTAACAGATAAGTCATACGAAAAATTCGGAGACGATGCGGAATTTATCTGCTCAAAGGCAAACGAGGCATATCTTATCTCGGAAACTGTGGCAGACAAGCTCTCGCTTACACAGACTCCCCAGGGTTTTTTCTGCCTGTGCGAAAAGTGTTCCTCACTTTCTCTTTCATCTGTTGATTCCGAGGGTAAATATATTGCTCTGGAGAATATTCAGGATCCCGCTAATCTCGGTGCGATATGCCGCACTGCAGAAGCACTCGGAATAACGGGAGCGATTCTGTGCGGATGCTGTGACCGTTATTCACCCAAAAGTCAGCGTGCGGCTATGGGTTCACTTCTCAGACTTCCTGTGCTTGAAAGTGATGACCTTTGCAGGGACATAGAGCTTTTAAAAGAAAAAGGGATGGCTGTTTATGCCACATCACCCGATTCATCAGCTGAAAAAATAACTGAAATCCCTATGGACGGAGGTATAGTCTGCGTTATCGGTAATGAGGGTAACGGTGTGAGCGATGAGGTCTTTTCTCTGTGCAGGAAGGTTACCATACCTATGAAAGGTAACGCCGAATCTCTCAATGCCTCTATGGCGGCGGCTATTACTATGTGGGAGATGATGAAATAAAATGGAGAAAGAGATTTATTGGCTCTGGCTTCAGGGTGCAGTAGGTTATGCTAAGGATGTCAAAAGGCTGTTAGACATTTTCGGTGATGCAAAAGGTGTTTATGAGGCATCTGAGCAGGAAATCAGAAATGCACACCTTCGTGGCTACGGTCCTAAAGCAGTGGAAAAAATTATAGATGAGGACATCGAAAAGTACTATGACATCTATGATTTCTGCCGAAGACATAAAATACATATCATAACTCCTGACAGCCTTTATTATCCCCGCAGGCTCCTTGAAATCGAAAATTTTCCTCTCGCTCTTTATGTAAGAGGCGACTATACCTGTCTTAATGCCGAAAATGCGCTTGGTGTAATCGGCAGCAGGACACCCTCCATGTACGGCGAAGAAGCCACTCAGACTATCGTCGGCCAGCTCTGCCGTAACGATGTGCTGATAGTAAGCGGAGGTGCGCTGGGCATCGATACCGTAGCACATAGATCCGCTATCGAAAGCGGCGGAAAAACTGTGCTCGTTATGGGGTGCGGTCACGGCTCGGGTTATCTTCCCGAAAACAGCGCTCTGAGAAAAAGTGTGGCACAGCACGGCGCGCTCATTACTGAGTTTCCTCCCTATACCAATGTTACACACGGCTCCTTTCCTCAGAGAAACCGTATCATTTCAGGTATGACCAGCGGTGTCGTCATAGCTGAAGCGGCTAAATTCAGCGGCACCTTCAGTACGGCAAGACACGCCATTAAGCAGGGGAGAGAACTTTTTGTTCTGCCCGGTGACATAAAAAGCGGCAACTACGAGGGCTCCAATCAGCTCATAACCGAGGGTGCAAAGCCGGTTTTTTCAGCCAGAGATATTCTTCCTTGGGCTAAAATATATGAAAATCACGCATTTAAAACAGGCAGGCCCTTTGAGAATATAGAGTTCGAGGCTACTTCTTACAAAAAGATAGGGAAGAAAAAAACTGCAGAAACAGAGAAATCGGAGATAATTATCGAAAAAGAAGAAAAAAATCTGACAAAAAATGAAAAAATTACTCCGGAAACTATTTCTAAAAATGCGGAAATAGTGTATAATATAATGTCCGACGGTATATGTAAAACGGACAGCATTATCCGTGAGTCAGACTTAGAAGTGAGAAAGGTCCTTTCTGCGCTTACTGAGCTGGAAATGAACGGAATAGCCGAAAAAATCAGTGCTGATTGCTACCGTCTTAATTAATAAATTTATGAAAAGGTGAAAATATATGGCAGATTTAATTATTGTCGAGTCTCCGTCAAAGGCTAAAACTCTCAAAAACTACCTCGGAAGCGGTTACAATATTGTAGCTTCAAAGGGACATATAAGAGATTTGCCTGCGGCAAGGCTCAGCGTCGATGTAAAAAATGACTTCGCACCCAAATACAGCATAGTAAAGGGAAAGGAAAAACTCGTCAAGGAGCTTAAAACAGCTGTAGCTGAAAGTGACGAGGTTTATCTTGCAACGGACCCTGACCGTGAAGGAGAAGCTATTTCCTGGCATTTAGCTGAAATTTTGGGCCTTGATCTCAATAAGCTTAACAGAGTTACCTTTAATGAAATTACCAAAACGGGCGTAAAAAACGGTATGGCGAGTCCCCGTAAGGTTGATCTTGATCTGGTAAATGCGCAGCAGGCCAGACGAATTTTAGACCGTCTGGTAGGCTATAAGCTCAGTCCCTTCGTTTCTCAGAAGATAAGAAGAGGTCTGTCTGCAGGCCGTGTCCAGAGCGTGGCTGTAAGAATGATAGTTGACAGAGAAAATGAAATATGCGCCTTCGATCCCGAGGAATACTGGTCACTTGAGGCTAAGTTCAGTGTTTCACGAAAGACTCTCACCGCTTCCTTCTACGGCGATGAGACCGGCAAGGTAGAGCTTAAAAATCAGGAGCAGACCGATGAAATCATTTCCCGTCTCGACGGAGCGAAATATTTTATAAGCTCTCTGAAAAACGGAACGAGAAAGAAAAATCCTGCCCCTCCCTTCATTACCTCCACTCTTCAGCAGGAGGCATCAAAGAAGCTCGGCTTCAGAGCTGAAAGAACAATGAAAATCGCTCAGGAGCTTTATGAAGGCGTTACTGTCAAGGGCTACGGCTCCATCGGTCTTATAACCTATATGAGAACGGACTCTCTGCGTATTTCTGAGGAGGCAAGACAGGCTACAGAGGAGTTTATAAAGGCCAATTACGGTGATAAATATCTCCCCGAAAAGCCTCGTTACTATAAATCCAGAAGTAATGCGCAGGACGGACATGAGGCTATCAGACCTTCTACTGTTTCCATTACTCCTGCTATGGTAAAGGATAGTCTTACTACAGAGCAGCTTAAGCTTTATACGCTTATATGGAACCGCTTTGTTGCTTCACTTATGGCTTCCTGTATACAGAACACACAGAAAATCGAAATAAAGGGTATAAAGGACAGTGAAGAGAAATTCTGTCTCTTTACTGCCAGCGGATATTCAGTAAAATTTGACGGTTTTACCGTGCTGTATGATTTCGGTGATAAGGATGAAGAAAAATCCAAGCTTCCCGAAGGTCTTTCCGGCGGTGATAATCTTAAATTAAAGTCACTTGATAAGGAGCAGCATTTTACTCAGCCTCCTGCCCGATACACAGAAGAGTCTCTTATCAAAACTCTCGAGGAAAACGGTGTGGGCAGACCGAGTACCTACGCCACTATCATTTCTACTATCGTAAAGCGTGAGTATGTAGTTAGAAAATCCAAACAGCTCGTTCCTACGGAGCTTGGCGAGGCTATAGTCAATCTTCTTAAGGAGAAGTTCAAAAACATAGTAAATATCAAATTTACCGCTCAGCTGGAAAGTGATCTTGACCGTGTGGGCGAAGGTA
>JAFSDF010000239.1 GCA_017436375.1 Clostridia bacterium
AAAAAATTATTTTATTGGAGGTCATTAAAATGGCAGTAAAAATCAGACTTCGCCGTATGGGCGCAAAAAAGGCACCTTTCTACCGTGTAGTAGTAGCAGATTCAAGATATCCCCGTGACGGTCGTTTCATCGAGGAAATCGGTTACTACAATCCTATGAAAGAACCCGCTGAAATCAAAATCGACACAGAAAAGGCTCAGAAGTGGATCGCTAACGGCGCACAGCCCACAGACACTGTTAAGGCTCTTCTTAAAAAGTCCGACATCATTAAATAATTGCGGAGGTCGCCACTTTGAAAGAGTTACTTATATCTATTGCGAAGGGCCTCGTAGACGAGCCCGAAAAGGTAACTGTTGACGTTGACGACATTAACGAAGAAGGCGTGGTAGTTTACCACCTTCACGTAGCTCAGGACGATATGGGCAGAGTTATTGGTAAGCAGGGCAGAATTGCAAAGGCTATCAGAACTGTAATGCGTGCAACTGCAAACAGAAGCGACAGTAAGATTTCCGTAGAAATCGACTGATTGAAAAAAATTATTCCTCACTGAAAAGTGGGGAATTTTTTTGCACCTCTCCGTCAGCTGTGTCTTTAAAAATGTCATCTTGAGCGTAGCGAAAGATCTTTCACATTCGTTCAAGATGACACTTACGAAAAAGTATTCCGCCTTCTTCCGTTCCCTTTTCAAAAGGATAGCTGTCACAAAAGGTAATCAAAAAGGGAACAGTGTGTGCCGTTCCCTTTAGGTTTTACTTTTTTATGCTTATATCGTTTTCAGCGGTTATAAGCTCACCCTTTTCATTCCACGATGCTTCCGTTCCGTTGTAATAAACATTACCTTTTTTATCTGTGTAAGGATAGTCATAGTATCTGTATTCAGAGCTGTTGCTCTCCAGCTGCTCCTGATAATAGGCTTCGAGTTCTTCCTCATTCATAGAAGCTGTATCCGCCTCAAAGGGTTCAAGAAAACCACCCCTATCACAATAAAACCAACCGTCCTGAGTTACATAGCAATCATAAGCAGAATACTTCTCACCGTCATCACGGACAAAATAATAGTCTGTATAAGATAACAGTTCATCATCTTCATTGGTTATCTCGATTTCCGAAAAAGTATACACTCTGCCGTCCTCACTGTAAAGAAGAACACTTTTATCGTCCTCATAGCTGTTTCCCATTTTATCGTAGAAAACTCCGTTTACTTCTATTCTGTCGGTCATATCCAGAAGGTCGTCAAAGCCGCTGATCATTGAAGCACCTAAAACTATGCCCGTAATCAGAGCTGCTACATATGTAGCAATAATTCCTGCACCAAATATTTTACTGCGTTTTTTCTGCTTCGCCTTTTCTTCGGAGTTTATCTCAGGAAGATCAATCAAACAGTTGGAACACATCTGAAAAGTATCGGGAAATTTGCGTTCACACTGATAACATACCTTAGTTTTCGGACCGGGAAAATCCTTCCTTTTTATAAGGAAAATTATAACTGTCCACAATCCGAAAATAACCCCGCAGATATACCATCCTAAGGAAAGCTTCTGATTTCTGTACTGTGCAGAATAATGCATAAAAAGCACAGAAAAAACAATGCACAAAACTTCTAAAACACCAATAATCGGCAAAAATAATGCAAAATCAAATAATTCTTTCATTTTTATACTCCTTTGCTTTTTTTTAAGTATATCAAATCTCATCAACCAAATCAATATGTTTTATATACAATATTTGTTGATGTTATTTGTGCAAACTATCACTTATACTATATGCAGAGGTGATAGTAATGCACACACGAATAAGAAAAGCAAGGGAAAATATAGGCTATACAAGAGAGCAGTTTTCCGAACTTTTGGAGGTAAGTGTCTCCTATATGGCAGAGGTCGAAAGAGGCAGGACTGGAATTTCCGTTAAAATGCTCATTAAAATATGTAACCTGCTCGGTCTGTCTGCTGATTATATTTTATTCGGAGAAGAAACAGATGAAACAAAGTTTATGATAGATAAAATTAAACGGCTTGACCCTAAATATCTTTCTTTGCTTAATAATATCATTAAAGACTTACTTGCAATAGAAAAGCAATAAAAAAAGAGACAGCACTCAATGAGTGCTGTTTCCTTTTACTTATTATCTTTAATCACCTTACTGAAATCGCTGTTAAAGAAATTCTTTGTCGAGTAAGGTATTATTACCGTTTCGGTGTAGCCCTTAGGATGAACCGAGCAGAAAATAAAGCCGTTTTCCGAAAGTGCCGAGGCAGACTCATAGAAGGTTTTGCCTATTTCATCGGTGTCCTCGGGAATACCTATGGCGGCATCCTCACCGCTCAGAAGGCTTTGATAATCGTAGCCGCCGTAAATACGGTAAATCACATCGTAAACCAGATGGTATTCTGCATCGAGGATTTCCTTGCTCGAAAGGAAATTACCTGTCTCCACATCGATGATGTAGCCCTCGACGGTTCTTTCGGGAAGAGTAATGAACTGCTCCGTCTCCTCCTCGCTCTCTGCCGATGCCTTTTCAGTCTCAGGCTTATACTGTGAAAGTCCCTCCACGATGGATATATAGCCGTCGCGGTTGTAGGTCACTCTTGCCACAGCGTGAGTAACTAAGGGAAGGTCCGCCTTATCTCCGCCTATTTTAATGAACCTTTTGTAGTCCTTGTCGGCGGTGTCTGCCTGCATAGTGTAGTTATTCACCAGCTCGGCAAACATTCTGTTTACTTCCTTTTCGCCCTCACTGTCACCCTCAAAGAAGGGATACTCTACATTATATTCGGCATAAACCGTGCCGTCCTTTGTAACAGCCTGTATGGTCTGAGACTCGATAGTATAGGAAAGCTCGTTTTCTCCGCTTTCATCCTTTATCATAAAGCCCGTTGCATCGAAAATAGCCTCATGTGAGATGCGGCTGACTCTCCAGGGAAGCTCGCCCTCAGCCGCTTCAGCACTCTTTTCGAGAATGATATAGGCCTTGAGATAGCTTCCGTCCGCATTTTCGGAGTCCGAATCAAAAAAGCTGCACTCCACATAATAGCTTCCGTCCTGTATACGCTTGGAGGAGCTTACATCAGCCGCTACGCCCGGGCTGAATGTGTAGTCTGCAAGATTTGCGAAATAGTATCTGCCGTCATAGAAATAGAAATCCTTTTCATTGACATTATGATTTATGTCAAAGCCGAAGGTTTTAAGAAGGCTGTCCACCTTTTTGCCCTCGAGAGCATAAAAGCTGTAGTCTCCGTTTTCATTAGCGAAACGGTCGTTAGGATCAGGCTCATTTACCGTAAGGTCGGGAGCACCGTAAAAACGGCTGTACATACCGCCCATATCGTAAGGACGCAGGAATTCCATAACATCGACGATAACATCCTTTTCTCTGTCAAAGCCGCTGTAGGCTATTACGGAAATTTTTGAAAGATAGTCCTCCAGCTCTGCCGTTTCCGATGCAGAAAAGCCCGAAAGAGCCATAGCCATAACCTCGTCCCCGTCCTTTTCGAAAACATCGGTGCCGATACTTATGCCCACCAGAGCCGCCATACCTACGAAAACCACTACCATAAGGGAGATTATGAAATTAAAAGCTCCCTTTTCTTTTTTGGACATTTTTTTCATCTCAGGTCTTTCTCTGCGCTCAGGTGCCTGAGGCTTTGCCTCTTCTGCGGGAGGCTCCTGCTTCTGCGGCTCGTCCTCCTTATACACGGGAGGAGTAAATTCCTCCTGAGCCTCATCCTCAGCAGAAGGCTCATCCTCGGAACAAGGCACCTCCTCGGAATAGGAGGAAATATCCTCGAACTCTCCTAAAGCAAAGGAAACTATTTCCTCTATATCTTTTTTCTCTGCCCCGCCGCTTACGGGAGTATCACACTCGGGACAGACAGTAAGGTCATCGCTGAATATATTTGCACAGTTTTTACAAATCATTTCTTTAACTTCCTTTTCTCTGTATTCCCCTTTTAAATAAGGTCAAGAAGCTCTGTTATGCTTTCGATTTCTGCGGCGGTATTCTGTCCGAGTCCCTTACCCTTGAAATCGCCGTAGTTCATTCTGACCACCTGCATATCGGCACCGAGAGCACCCTGCACATCGTTTACGGGATGGTCACCGACGAAAAGAGCCTCTTCATTTTTAACACCCGCTCTTTTTACAGCCTCATCAAAGATACGGCGGTCAGGCTTATAAATGCCGATGTCGCCGGAAACGACAACCACATCAAACATATCTCTGATGCCCGCTGTATCAAGCTTTATATTCTGAAGTGAGGATACACCGTTTGTGATACAGCCTAAAATATAGCCCTTTTCCTTGATAGCCTTAAGTACATCGACAGCACCGTCAAGCATAACGATGTATTTGCCGAAATCATAATTAAAGGAATCGTACAGTTCCTGTAAGGGAGGATGATTTTCCCATTTCCAAAGGTCAATCATCTCAGGGAAATAAACCTCTCTGTCCTTATAGCCTCCGTCCACATGCTCTTCCATTTCGTCGAGCTTACGGAGTCTTTCTTCTTCACTTATGTGAGGAAAATATTTAGCAAGGAATGCTTCACAGTAAAGTCTGTAGGCACCCTTTCTGCTCTGAAGAGTATCGTCAAAATCAAAAAATATAGCCTTTACATTCAATTTGCTCATCTTTCTTCAGTCTCCTTGTAAATCTCTTTTGCTTTCATTATATCTTTACTTACCGCCTCTTTGAGCTCGTCAAGAGACGCAAACTTTTTTTCTTCTCTTAAAAATTTCAGAAGGCTTACCTCCACATTTCTGCCGTAAAGGTCACCCTCAAAATCAAAAATGCAGGTCTCACTTCTCAGACTTTCTCCCGACACCGTAGGTCTGATGCCTATATTGGTCACCGACGAGTAGTATTTCCCGTCAAGAACTACCCTCGAAGCATAAACACCTCGCTTCGGAATGATGAAGTCCTCGGGAAAAAACTGATTAATGGTGGGAAAGCCCATCCTGTGACCTATACCGTCACCCTTTTCCACAGTGAAATCATAGGTGAAATAATCACCGAGCATAGCATTTGCTCTTTCGATTTCGCCGTCATTTATAAGGTGGCGGATTTTCGTGGAGGAAACCGCCTCGTCACCTAAATATACGGGTGAAAGTGAATAAACTCCGATGCTTTTGGGTGTAAGCTCCTGCTTAAGGGTTTCGGAGCTTCCCTTTCCGCCCTTGCCGTAGCGGTAATCATAGCCGCAGACTACCACCTTAGCATTTAGCTCACCTAAAAGAATTCTATCCTCAAACTCCTCGGGAGAATAATTCATAGCCTCACGGAAATCGAAATCAAAAATCTCGAAGCCCATTCCTTTAAGCAGAACTCTTTTTCTTTCCTCGCTTAAAAGTACAGGCGGAACTCTGCCCGTGAGAAGCTTACGGGGATGAATGTCGAAAAGCATTACTACGGGAGTAAGTCCCTTTTCCTCTGCCTTTTCCAGCGCCTTATTCAGCACTGCCTGATGACCGATATGAATACCGTCAAAATAGCCGAGCGCTACGGCTGTGCCTTTGGCCTTTTTCTCTGTGCTAAGCATACTCATTCCCCCTTTCAGACTTACTTTTAACCTACAAAAACTCTTTTAACCTTAAGCTCGGTTCTTTCACCGTCTATTTCACCGATGCCGAGAAATCTGCCCTCCGGTGAATACACATTATAAAGACCTGGCTCCTTTTTTCCGCCGAAGCGGTTAATATCGAGACCGCCGCCGTTTGAAAAGCGTTTCGCCTGTGGAGCGGTTACCCTGATTTCCGGATATTTTATAAAGGAATCCACGGGCATAAGAGCCTCTGAGAGGGTGCCCTCCTCCTTCATTTTTTCCAGCTCACCGAGAGTGTGACAGCTGTCGATGTTGACACCGTTTGCCTTTATTCTGCGCAGAGAGGTCATAACGGCTCCCGTACCCAATTTCTCGCCTATATCGGAAATAAGCGAACGGATATATGTACCCTTGGAGCAGTACACCTCGATTTCATATTCCTTTTCAGATGCATCGGTAAGGCTTATCGAGGAAATACTGACTTTTCTTTCTTCTCTTTCTATTTCTATACCCTGCCGTGCAAGCTCATAAAGACGGACTCCGTCTTTTTTTATTGCCGAGTACATAGGCGGAAGCTGCATAACATCACCCTTAAAGGACAGTACAGCCCTTTCCACCTCGTCTCTGCTCACATTCACTTCCCTTTCGGAAAGAATTTTACCCGTTATGTCGAGGGTATCCGTGGTCCTGCCTAAAAGGAACCTCGCCCTGTATGCCTTATCGTGATTATCAATAAGCTCGATAAAGCGCGTAGAGTGCTCCATAGCAATAACCATAACCCCCGTCGCCATCGGGTCAAGAGTACCCGTGTGACCGACCTTTTTGGTTTCAAAAATTCTGCCGAGCCTTTTGGCGGCGACAAAGGAGGTCATCCCCTCCTCTTTATCTAAAAACACAAAGCCTGTCACACTGTCACTCCCTTAAATAATATAGTCTGTAATGTAATCGATTACCCTTTTCTTTGCTTCCTCTATATCAGCACTGAATTCACAGCCGCCGGCTCTGATATGTCCGCCGCCGCCGAAATGCGCACAGATTAAAGAGGCATCATATTCCTCGCCCGTACGGACGGAAACGCCTGTTTTTCCGTTGCCCTCTTCCTTTACGGTTATGCCGATGCCTACACCCTCTATCTGTCTCGTAATAGGCTTGACAGCATCGAGGGCGGATTTGTCCACACCGCAGTCTGAGAGCATTTTTTCTGTTACGCTGATAACTGCCACCTTGCCGTCACAATACATTTCGAGACTCTCGTAGCAGAGCTTTTCCAGCATAATGCTGCCGAAGGTTTTCGTATCAAACATCATTTCATTTATTTTACTGTGGTTCGCGCCGTGAGAAATAAGCTCAGCGGCAATAAGATGTGTTCTCGGTGTAACATTAGAGTATTTAAAGCAGCCTGTGTCCGTACTGAGTCCCGTGTAAACACAGGAGGCTATATCGCCGTCCACGGGAACCCCCAGTGCCTTTATCACCAGATAGATTATCTCACAGGCAGAGGCGCTGTCGGGCTCCACATAGGTTTCCTTTGCGAAATGCTTTGAGGACTCGTGATGGTCCAGGGAAAGATCTACCCTGTCACCGTATTTTTCTCTTATGCTGTCACCTAAAAGCTTTTTTTCGGCCACATCCACACTGACGATAAACTCCTCACCGAAATCCTCCTGTGTAATGCCCTCATAAAGATAAGCATACTTGGAGGGGATTTCATCGTTATTG
>JAFSDF010000240.1 GCA_017436375.1 Clostridia bacterium
CTGGCTCTCTTGGCTACAGCTGTTACTACTGAGTAGCGGCTGGTATTATCTTTAAGTAAGTTTCTTAAATCAGGATTAAGCATTTTTCATTACC
Source organism: Clostridia bacterium (assembly GCA_017436375.1). Classification (GTDB taxonomy): domain Bacteria; phylum Bacillota; class Clostridia; order Oscillospirales; family Acutalibacteraceae; genus UBA6857. The sequence goes on from JAFSDF010000240.1 coordinate 95, forward strand.
TCTCTTAATTTATTTTGCATATTATTAATTCTGAGCTGTTCAGCTCTTATTATAGCCATAACATCATTGACTGCATCTTCGAGATCATCATTTTCTACGATGTAATCATATTCGCAGGCTCTGCGGAATTCTGTTTCAGCGATTAATAACCTAGCTTTGATTGCTTCATCACTGTCAGTAGCTCTGCTTCTTAAACGTTTTTCGAGAACCTGCAGTGAAGGCGGAACAATAAATATTTTAACAGCCTCAGGGAAAATCCTCTTTACATTTTCTCCGCCCTCTACCTCGATGATAAGAAAAACAGTTTTTCCTTCATTGAGAAGCTTTTTTACAGGACCGACAGGCGTTCCGTAATAGTTTTCGCCGTAGCAGGTATATTCAAGCATCTCACCTTTTCTGATGTTTTCCTGAAACTCCTCGACGGAAACAAAGTAGTAGTTTACACCGTCTGCCTCACCCTCCCTCATCTGTCTCGTTGTCATAGAGACGGAAAGGTAAGCATCATTTTTCATTTTATCGAGGACCTTGGCTATTACAGTATCTTTTCCGCAACCTGAAGGTGCCGAAACCACGACAAGCAAGCCTTTATTCATAGTTTGCATCCTCCTCACAGATTTCGTCCTGGTCAGAATCAAGGCGGTTAGCGACAGTTTCACACTGAAGATATGTTAATATGACATGATCGCTGTCCATAATAATTACCGCTCTCGTCCTTCTGCCCTGAGTGGCATCGATGAGTGTACCTCTCTCTTTACATTCCTGAATGATTCTCTTGATGGGAGCAGAGTCAGGGCTTACGATAGCAACCAGTCTCTGCGCATTGATCATATTACCGAAACCAATATTGATTAACTTCATAATATTCACCGATTATTCTATATTCTGTACCTGCTCGCGGATTTTTTCTATTTCAGCCTTAATATCAATTACTCTTTTTGCTATTTCGACATCCTGAGCCTTGGAGCCTATTGTATTTGCCTCACGATTGAATTCCTGGATAAGAAAATCCATTTTTCGGCCGATAGCTATCTCACTGTCCATAAATTCATGCATCTGACCGATGTGACTTCTGAGTCTCACAGTTTCTTCAGCCACAGCGATTTTGTCCGCATAAATGGCTGCTTCGGTGAGAAGTCTCTGCTCGTCAACCTGAATATCGTCAAGAACACTTCTCATTCTTTCGAGCAGCTTATTGTTATACTCGATAACCGTCTGAGGTGAGCGTTCTTCAATGAAGGCGACATTTTCGAGGATGGTATCACATCGGGAAAGTATATCTTCCTTAAGCTTTTCGCCCTCTTTTTCACGCATAGAAATAAAAGAAGCAAGTGCCTTGTCCGTAACAGCTTTTACTGCATTCCAGATTCTTTCCTCGTCAGCCTCTGTTTTATGTACAGAAAAAATATCGTGATACTTTGCCACAGAGGTAACAGTGATGTCCTGGGGAAGGTCATATCTTTCAGCGAGCTCTTTAAGAGCCTCTATATAACCCGATGCAAGAGAATGGTTTACTGAGACCACACAGTCTTCGATTTCAAGAGCCTCAATCTGCACATAGCATTCAAGCTTGCCTCTTGAAACGCAGGACTGAATATATGATTTGAGTTTTTCTTCGAGAAAACCGTAAATACGCGGAACTCTGGATGTAAAATCAAAGTATCTGTGATTGACGCTTTTCATTTCTACGGTGATACTCATACCGTCAATAGTTTCCTGCGCTCTGCCGAAGCCTGTCATACTTTTTATCATTTTAATTTCCTCCGGAATGAATGAAATAACTATTTACATATCCTTATAATTATATAATATTTTGCGTCTTTTGTCAAATGAAATAGCGACATTTTAATCATTTACAGCATGAGCCTGTAAGAATTGTCGGTATATCATTGAAGTAGTATTCATCATTCTTTTCGAAGTTCATTTTTTCGAGGAAGCTGCTGATATTTTTACAACTGCATCTTCCCATATATATATTCTTTAGTGAAGCAAAATTAAAAGCTGAACGGATAAGCCCTTCAACCAAGTAAGGCTTGTCCGAATCATACTTCAGTTCATAAATTTCAGCGTAATCTCTTTCTGATTTCAGCAAGCAGTATCCGCTTTCCGAATTATCCTCAAGTGCCGTAAATTTCGTGATTTTTTCACTCAGCTTTTCAGGTTTAAAAAATATCATAATTATTTCTTCTTTCTTTCCATGCCTGCGGCAATCATAAGCTTTCTCACCTCATCATCGGCAAGATTGCGCCAATCGCCCTGCTTAAGCATACCTAATTTCACTGATCCGACTGCCGTTCTTTTAAGTCTGGCTACCTCGAGACCGACAGCTTCACACATTTTTCTGATTTGTCTGTTTCTGCCTTCGTAAAGGATTATTTCGAGAACCACTCTGCCCTCTTCTCTGGTTACAACTCTTATTTCTGCCGGTGCGGTCATCCGATCGTCAATAACAATTCCGGTCGTCAGTGCTGTAATCTGTTCCTGCGTAATTCCGGGCCTCACAGTTACACGATAGGTTTTGGGAACATGCTTTCTGGGATGTGTCATAGCATTTGCAAATTCGCCGTCATTAGTGCAGAGAAGCATACCTTCACTGTCTCTGTCAAGTCTGCCTACGGGATACACTCTGCCGGGGACATCCTTAATAAGCTCAGCCACGCACTTCCTGTCTCGCTCGTCACTCATAGTTGTAATAAAGCCTCTGGGTTTATGAAGCATAATATAGATATTGCTTTTCTGCTTTATTACTTTTTTACCTTTCACAGTAACAGAGTCACTTTTTGGGTTTATCTTGTCTCCTATCTGTGCAATCTGTCCATTCACTCGGACAGCTCCCTGTTCAATGAGCTCTTCACTTTTTCTGCGAGAGGCTACACCGCATTCTGCCAGATATTTCTGGAGCCTGACTTTACCGTCTGTCATAATTACCTGTCCTTTCTTTTTGAAAATATTTCTTTGATGAAGTTTTTTAATGAGAATTTATGTTGATAGGTTTCTTCTGCGGAGACAACGGCATCTTTAGTATAAATGTGCACTGTTTTAATTAGCTTTTTTCCGGAATAATAACAAATTCTGCCTATTATCTCGTTCTTATTAACAGGAGCATAAATAATTTTAGGCATAATAATTTTTTGTGTTATGGTATTATCGTCAGTAAAGTGATAAGTATAATCATCACTGTAAATGCGAACTTTTTCTGCTTTCCCTCCGTAAACGGACAGCTCCGTTTCACCTGAATATTTCAGTGTTGTCTTATTGAGCTCAGCAAAAGACAGGTCATATAGCTTACGGTGATCATTCCAGTCATCACCTGCATTAAGAGTAACACAAACCAGAGTAGCACCGTCTCTCGTACAGGCCGATACAAGACATCTGCCGCTCTTTTTGGTAAATCCTGTCTTAATACCGAAAACACCTTCGCAGCTGCCAAGTAATTTATTATGATTTGACAGCGTGACCGTAACATCAGGCTTAATAAAGTCGATTTTTCTGACTTGTGTAGAGCAGATTTCTCTGAAAACGGGATTTTTTATACTGTATGCTCCGAGAAGCGCCATATCATAGGCAGTTGAATAATGCTCCTCATCATCGAGTCCGGATGCAGTAACAAAATTAGTATCATTCATACCGATTTCTTTCGCTTTATCATTCATTGAGCGGGCAAAAGACCCGAAGGTTTTGCCGAGATGCAGGGCACAAACATTAGCCGCATCGTTTCCCGATTCGAGCATCATCCCGTAAACGAGACTTTCGAGAGTAAGTATGTCCCCCGCCTTAAGTCCGATAGAGGTGCCTTCAGTCAGAGCTTGCGCCTGTACATTTACTGTCTGATTCATCTTCCCGGATTCTACAGCCAGAATACCGGTCATTATTTTTGTAGTGCTTGCCATTGAATGTCTCTTAAAGGCATTTTTATTATATAAAATTTCTTTTGTTTCAGCATTCATTATGACAGCACATTCAGCGCTGATGTCGATACATGCGGCTTTTAATGAGCAAAAAACGCAAAAGACCGATACTAAACAAACAAAAAATAATTTTTTAATTAACAAAGCAACCACCTGCCAATATAAATTATATGCAGGCGGTTGTATTAAAATTAATATAAACGAATATCCGCGAGATCTTATTCAATTACCTCGGGAGTTTCTTTCTTTGCTTTATTCATAAGACCTGTTACCTTGTCAAACATTTCGGGTACAAGATTTACAACTCTTTCAGCAGCATTATCATAAGCGGTAATATGCTTAAGTGTGACCTCGCCGCCATTAATTACGAGAAAAGCGACAGGAGTAATAGTAACACCGGCACCACCGCCACCGCCGAAAAGCTCTTTGTTGCCTTTAGAGGGGAAGTCAGCACCGCCTGAAGCGAAGCCGTATGTAACCTTAGAAACGGGAATTATTGTCGTGCCGCCCTCCGCATAAATTGCTTCACCGATGATTGTGCTGGTGTCTACAAGATCACGGATTTTTTCAATTGTTGAAGAGAGGATTGCACCTGCTGATTTTTCTGCCATAGTATATCATCCTTTCATTGTTTGTGTTTTGGTTTCTTCATTTTCTTTGTTATTTTTTTTAGCGCCGGTAAGAAATTTTATGAGCACCTTAAAAATCAATCTGACAACCATCGCTAATGTAGCATTTGTGATTTTTCTGATGCAGATACTCATATCACAGTAGAATTTGCCTTCAGTTCTGTTTGCTAAGAAATCGGGCTCTACATTTATATCGTACTTCCTGACGAGATTATTTGAGCAGATAAATCCCATAACAGGAAATACCTTCTGGCAGGTCTGACCGTATTTGACAGCGGTAGCCGCAGAATCACCCGTGCCGACTGATATGTCAAGCTCAAGTCTGTTAAATACCACACTTTTGAAAAGCTTGCCGCCGTATGTACCGAGAACCCTTCCCAGATTTGATATAACATCAATCATACCGTCGTGTCCGTTGGCCTTGATCATTTCAAGAATGGGATTAGGCTTCTTTTCTTTCGGTGTCGCATCGGGCTTCTTTTCCTCTTTAGGCTTTGGTTCCTTGGGTGCTTTCGGCTTTTTCTCTTTTTTAGGGCCGAGCGGCAGAACATCAAACTTAAGAAACAGATACTTTACCGATACGTGTATTTTGTCGTCATAAGCGAGAATAACTCTGACAGGTATTGATAAAACAAAGACAAAGAATAATACTATTCCAAGTAAAACCAACAGAAAAATCTGAAACCCTGTCACATTCTCACCCTTTCATAATTCTTTTTATATATGTTACCTCAAAAAAAAGATTTCGTCAACCTTTAATTTAAATTCTCTTCATCCTTTTCGTCATTTTTTACGGTTTCTTCATTTTCTCCGTCTTTAGGTAACGGCGGAAGCTCATCCAGAGAAGAAATACAAAAGCATCTCAGAAACTCCGGTGTGGTACCGTAAATGAGAGGTCTGCCCGGCAAATCAAGTCTGCCTTTTTCTTCTATCAGAGATTTCTGGCAGAGATTTGATATAACAGCTGAGCAATCCACGCCTCTTATCTGCTCGATAAAGGCTTTGGTTACAGGCTGATTATATGCTATTATAGCAAGCACCTCGAATGCCGCCTGAGAAAGCGGCGTATTCTTTTTTACCTCGATGACTTTTCTGATGCTGTCAGCAAAATCCATTTTTGAGCAGAGCTGATATTTGTCATCCAGCTTTAACAGACAGATACCGGAGTCCTCTCTGTTGTATCTTGATGAAAGAACAGCCATCGCTTCAGTTAAAACTATTTCATCCACATTGAGAGCTTGAGAAATTTTTGAAATTTCAGTGGGCTCCCCTGTCGCAAACAAAACCGCTTCGAGCGTTGCAATTAGTTTTTTATCCATCGTTTCCACCGTCCGTTTCTGCGATTTCTTCCTCGAAATCACTTACAAAGCTTGTGTCATTCATATCAGTATCCTCGGATACTGTCACATTCAACTGACCGTTATCTTCGTCAACCTTAATTTTATTTGCCTTTATAAGCTCGAGCATGGCAAGAAATGTAGCAACCATTTCAGAGCGCGATGAAGCGTCAGCAAAAAAGTCTGTAAATCTTCGCCTGCTTCTGTTTCTGAATTTATGGTATATTCCGCCTATACGCGAAGCTACGGAGACTATCTTTTTGGAAACAATAGCTGTGAACGCTTCCACAGGCGGAGGCAGCTTTCTTTTACCCTTTCCGACAGCGGAAAGATAAAAGCGGAAAAGTTCATCGCTTTCGTGGAGTCTTTCATATTTTTTGTTTGACTCTATCTTCATCTGCTCGCGGTAAAAGTAGTCAAAGCCCTTAGCAGTTTCCGATATTTTCTCTGCCATGATTTTGCAGTCTCTGTACTCAATAAGCTCGCCGGAAAGCTCTTTTTTCAGTTCTTCAGCCTCCTCGTAAACAGGCAGAAGCGAGACAGATTTTATGTACACCAATCTTGCGGCCATTTCAAGAAATTCACTGGCAATTTCCATATCAGCTTCCTTCATTTGCCGTACATAGTCAGTGTACTGCTCAACCAGCTCAAAAATAGGAATGTCATTTATATTAAGTTTGTGCTTATTAATCAGATGCAAGAGAAGATCCATAGGTCCTTCAAAGACATCTATTTTATATTGAATTTTTTCCATTATTCACCTTATTATCATATACCGAGAGGCAGTGATGCAATATTAAAAATAAAATTAAAAAGTATACCGGAAAGAAAATTGATCGGTCCGTCAAGAACTCCGAGAAATACGAGAGCGAGAACACCGTAAACGATATATCTTTCATACTGCATTATGGTGTAATAGTATTTATCAGGTATAATGAGACTGAATATTCTCGAGCCGTCCAGAGGCGGAATCGGCAGAAGGTTAAAGACAGCAAGAGAAATATTTATCTGTGCAGCTGTGAGTACAAACACAACAATATAATAGACGAAGCTGCCGTCAGTAACACCGACTTTCACCTGTAACAGGAGTCCAATGAACACAAAAACAAGTGCCATAAGCACATTAGAAAGCGGACCTGCCAAGGCAGTGAGCGCCATATAAGGCTTTCTTTTTTTGAAATTACGGATATTCACAGGAACGGCTTTGGCATAACCGAAGCCTGCAAGGATAATCATAAGTGCACCGATAGGATCAATATGTGCGAGCGGATTGGCAGTCATTCTGCCTGAAAGTCTCGCTGTATCATCACCGAGCTTATGCGACACAAAAGCATGCGCAAATTCATGTATCGGTAAAACACAAAAAATTACGAAAACTCTTACCATAAGATTGATTATCAGATCAAATGATAAGCCGTCACGAATCAAATCAAAAATCATTTTTTTCGCCTCTTTCCTATAACAAATCTGTCAATATTATTGTAGTCTTTAAGATAAATCACATCAAAATCCTTTTTCTCGAGTAAAGCTCTGATATCATCAGCCTGTTCCTCGCCGCACTCAAATGCAAACATACCGTCTTCTTTGAGGAATTCAGTCCATTTTTCAGTAAGCAGACGGTAAAAATCCAGACCGTCAACACCACCGTCGAGAGCCATTTCGGGCTCCTTTAGCACCTCTGTCTGCAAGGTTGGTATTTCAGAGGATTTTATGTACGGTGGGTTTGAAATAATAATATCAAACAAAGGTAATCCCGTAAACTTCTCACATTCATATATGTCACCGTTTATCAGCGTCACAGAAGCTTCTCCGATAATATCAGCTATGTTTTGTCTGCAGATCTCAGCAGCTTCGGGAGATTTTTCAACCAAAATTACAGTAGAATCGCTGACATTATTTTTAATCGTGATACCTATGCATCCGCTTCCTGCACATAAATCTGCAATAATCGGAGAATTTTTTCCCTTGAGACAGTCGATTACATATTCACAGAGAAATTCTGTTTCAGGCCTCGGTATAAGGACATTTTCATTAACCTTAAAGGTTGTTCCGTAGAAATCCCACTCCCCTATTATATATTGTACAGGAATGCCCGACAATCTTTTATCAATCATTCTATCAATAGTTTTTATCTTTTCGTCGGGGAGTTCAAGATGTTTTGAAAGAAGAAATTCAGTTTCATTGACGGACAGCACCTTTTTAATTATGATGCGTGCATCCGTTTCGCCGTTTTCGATGCTTTCAAGAGCAAGAACGGCTTTTTTGTACAGCTCATTGAGTGTCATTCGGCTTCATCTCCGTCAATAACTGCCAGAAATGAAGCAAGAGCTACTTCAATCATATCGTCATCAGGCTCTTTTGTGGTAAGCCTTTGCATCCACAGTCCCGGTGCAGCTAAAATTTTAACCAAAGCATTGTCATGCTTTCCTGCATACCTGATAAATTCATAGCTTATTCCGGTAATAAGCGGGAGGATAAGCAGTTTGATTGCCATCCAGATAAGAGTATGATTTCTGAGAAACGGAAAAGCAACAGAAATCGCTGAGGAAATGACGACACTGATAATGATAATAACAAATATGAAGCTTGTACCGCATCTCGGATGAAATCTAGACATCTTTTTAACATTTTCCACTGTGAGGTCAAGACCTTTTTCATAGCAGAATATTGTTTTATGCTCTGCTCCGTGATACATAAAGGTGCGTCTTATATCCTTCATCAGAGAAACCAGTGCGATATAAGCCACAAAAATCATCATTCTGATTATGCCTTCAAATAAAGCTCTGAAATTAGTGAGAGCTTCACCTGAAAGCTTATTTATAAAATTTACTGCCACTGTCGGAAGATAGAAGAAAAGCAGAAAAGCGAGTCCGACACCCAATACTGATGCAATGCCGGTTATTACACCCATTACCTTTTTGCTGAGATGGTCGTTAAGCCATTTATCGAGCTTAGACGGGTTTTCTTCTTCCTCTATATCTTCAAGACCGGATTTTTCCGCTGAAATCATCAGACATTTGTATCCGAACATCATTGACTCGATATAATTGACTATACCTCGTATTAGCGGCCAGCCTAAAAATTTAATTTTATCTTTAATGTGCTTTACATCAAGTATCTCAGTATCAATAGTTCCGTCAGTGGTTCGAACTGAAACAGCAGCCTTTCCTTTGGGATGCATCATCATGATTCCCTCGATTAAGGCCTGACCGCCGACGGAAGTTTTTCGGATAACCTGTTCATTTTCAGTTTTCATAGTATACCTCCTTATAAAATATTTTCTATTACAGATAAATCAAGTCCGCTGTAGCTTCTTATAAAAGAGTAGAATTCAGAGGCAATTTTTTTGTTACCTCCGGCAACATCGCTTTCAATATTAAGCGGCATAATAGGATCGTGAACGCTGAGCCTGAGTAAAAGCCAGCCTTTCATTTCATCGCTGTCAAAATAAATTCTTATACCTTCATAATTGTCATCAGCGATTCTCCAGCTGCTGTTTTCACAGGCATAGCTTTTAAGCTCGTCGATAACCTTTAAGCCATAAGCTTTAAAATCTGTCTCCTTAATTTTAAAGCGTATTTCGAGAGCTTCGGCAGGATCCTTAAGAGTAGAAATGAGTGAATCGAGCTTCTTTCCCTCTTTGCCGAGCTGAGCCATTTTAATAACTATCCTGGTAATGAGATAGGCGCCGTCATCAAGATAAAAGTTATCTCTGAAAGCAGCGTGACCGGAGGTTTCCATGGCGAGAGGACACGGTATACCTTTCTTTTCCAGTTCAAGCTGTTTATTGATAACATTTCTGTAGCCTCTTTTAAATCGCAGATGTCTGCCGCCGAGAGTCTCATTAATAAAATCTGTAAGACCGGTAGATGTTACACTATCAGTGACTATAGTTCCGCCTTCACAGCTTTCAAGAGCTATCAGTGAAGCGAGGGCAACCAGTCGGTTACGGTTTATTTCTCTGCCTCTGTCATCTACACAGCCGGCTCTGTCCACATCTGTATCAAAGATTATACCGAGATCGGCACTGCTTCTGACAGTAGCATCACAAATTGATTTCATCGCTTCCTTGTTTTCAGGATTAGGTGTATGATTAGGAAACATACCGTTTCTGTCGAGAAACTGACTTCCGGTGATATCCGCTCCAAGCGGCTCAAGAACATCGGTAGCATAAAATCCGCCGACACCGTTACCTGCATCAACCACTATTTTAAATCCTTTTAAAGGTTTTTCATAATCATCAGCGTTTACGCCCGATTTGATCATATCTCTGAGCCGACCGGCATAAACCGACATATAATCAGCAGTGACGATATTTGCAGGTACATCCTTGATTTTGCAATCCTCTTCAGCAAGAATAAGAATTCTTTCAATATCCTCAGGGTTTAGTCCACCGTCAACTGTGAAAAACTTAAGACCGTTTTTATCATAAGGATGGTGGCTCGCTGTAATCTGCACCGAAGCGGTACAGTCTGCATCCACTGTCGTCATAAACATAGCAGGTGTGGAAGCGTATGAACAGTCATATATTTCCTTTTCAAACTGCGCCAAGCCCTTAATTACCTGATTTTTTATTCTTTCGGCGGATATTCTCGAGTCGTGTCCGACAGCAACTCGTTTTCCGCAATAGCCCTTTTCATCAAGCCATTTGCAGAAAGCAACAGTTATTCTGAATACAGTATCGTCAGTAAGCTCAAGCTTACTGCTTTCTGTTTCAACAGCTGTGCCTCTTATGTCCGAACCGCTTTTAAGATAAAGATAAGAATTCATACTTAATCTCCTTTTGTGTATATTTCTTCAGTTACATTAAGTAAAAATTTATACATCGGTGTAAAAGCTCTGATTGCATAGATTAATTCCTCTTTGATGCTGCCGTCAAAAACCTTTCGCATATCAGTGCCCGTGTAAGAAAACAGAAAATATCTGGAATTATAATATTTCCTTATGTCTTCTTCTACATTTTCAGCTCCGGGCTTATCCTTTTTGAAGGTGTCAATAAAGGGATAGGCACCGACCACATCCATCTGCCTTAAGGCGTATCTGAACTCATCCTGATTGTCAAGCAGAAACTCCCGAAAAGTCTCAAGATCTGATGGCTGAGCGTGAAACAGCCCTACACCGTATGAATAAGAATCGGGAAACACCTCAAACCACATACAGGGCATAAATCTCCACTCATGTTTATTTCGCATAAACATACACCAGACATTTGAACGGTACATTTCTTTATTTTTTGAGTAGCGGGTGTCTCTTCTTATTCTTGACACCATTTTAGTGGGTATAAGCACCATTTTATCATCGACAGCGATCAATTCCTCACTTAAATCGAGTGCCAGCTGTCTCATAGGCGTAATTATTTTACTTTTTATGTCTTCCTTGACAGTTTCGTAAAATTCTTTGCTGTCATTAAATTTGTTAAGTTCTAAAAGTAAGAATCCGTCGGGATCGAAACCGTTAAAATTATTTGCCATTATTTTAATCCTCTATACCGTTGGCTTTAAGCACTTCCTGTGCTGCAAACATAACGGCAATTTTTGCACTGTGAAAATTGAGACCGCCCTGCAGCCAAACGGCATAAGGCTCTCGCAGGGGCGCATCAGCCGAAAGCTCAATCGATGAGCCTAATGTGAAAGCACCTGCTGACATAATTACCTTGCTGTCATATCCGGGCATTTCCCAAGGCTCGGGAGTAACGAAAGAATCCACAGGCGCTCCCTTCTGAAGACCTTGACAGAAGGCAATGAGATTCTTTTCTTCGCGAAGCCTTACTGCCTGTATAATATCGTGCCTGGTTTCACCGATGGAAGGTGTAGGATCAAAGCCCATAAGAGTAAACAACGCTGAGGTAAAAGCGGCAGTCTTAAGAGCTTCACCGACTACATGAGGGCCGTTGAATATTCCCATAAAAAGCTCTCTGCTCTGACCTAAGGTGGCACCTACCTCTTTGCCGAGACCGGGAGTAGTAAGTCTGTAAGCGCAGAGATCGATATATTCTTTTTTCCCGGCAATATAGCCTCCTGTTTTAGCAATACCGCCACCGGGGTTTTTAATCAGTGAGCCTGCTATCAGATCGGCGCCTACATCAGTAGGCTCGATTTTCTCGGTCCATTCGCCATAACAGTTGTCAACCATTACTACAGCATCCAAATACTTTTTTGTAATATCAATAACCCTTTTAATTTCAGCTACAGACAGCGAGTGTCGAAGCTTATATCCTCTTGAACGCTGAATGTAAACCATTTTTATATTGCCCTGACAGATCCGTTTTTCGATGGCCTCATAATCGAGACTGTCATCTTTCAGGTCGATTTCCTCGTATTTTACACCGTAGTCAGCAAGAGAACCCATATTTCTATCGTTTTTTGAAATTCCTATTACAGGCTGAATAGTGTCGTAGGGTCTGCCCGAAACGCACAGCATCGTGTCTCCGGGACGGAGAATTCCGAACAGCGCAACAGTAAGGGTATGTGTACCGCAGGTAAAATTATGCCTGACGATTGCATCTTCGGCACCTACCGCCTGAGCAAATACACGGTCAATAATTTCTCTGCCGCGGTCACCGTAGCCGTAGCCTGTGCTTTCAGCAAAGATATTCTCGCTGACACCGTTATCAATGAATGCCTTAAGCATTTTCTGCTGATTATATTCGGTAAGCGAATCAATTATTTCAAATTCGTTCTTAACTGTTTCCAGAGCCTTTTTTGAAAGCTCCTGTACTCTGTTGCTAAAAGTAAACATTTTTACTTCCTTTCAATAAAAGAAATTTTTTCTTTAAACTCAAAGCCTATATGCTCATAAAAGCCTTCCGCACTTTCGTTCAGCGCTATGACATAAACGGTTTTATTCTCTTTATGCAGCTCTTCTGCCAAAGATAAAACAGTATTTTTTCCGAGCCCGCTTTTTCTGTGCATTGAATCGCAGGCTACACCGCTGATAATTGCAGCTTGCTCTGTCTCAGCGCTGGTCAGAGCACAGGAAATAACTTCATTTCGCTCAGTGAAACCTTTAATTCTGGCCATTCCCCGTCTTCTTCTGTATGTGAAGTCCGATAGAAAGGACAGATAGGCTTCCTTTGTATCAGAAAAAGAACCGGGAATATTTCTGCATATCAAGGAGTATGCATCTCTGTAATGATTCTCTGTGATTTCATCGCACATTTCACCGATATGCTTGCCCGCATAAAAATAGGCTTTTTTCGTTGTAAAGCACTCATATTCAAGTTTTAAAGCCATTTCATAAGTACAGCAGACCGAACTGTAACCGATCATATCAACAGAGGTACGGATGTCTTCGGTATTTTCTTCACTGCTGTAAATCAGGGTAATATCGTCTTCAAGCTTGCAAATTATTCCGAGTATTTCGTCGCTGTCAGTACAGAGCCACACCGAAAAAAAGCTTTTATCAAGTCCGTAGGCGCCGATCTGACACATTATCTTAGTGCCGAGAACACTGTGGGAGCATAAGCGTGAAATGTGTGAAAAATCACTGTTATCAGCTGATCTTATCCTGAGCATAGTTTTCGGCAAGAAGGACTGCGAGCTCGTAGCAGGAGTTCATATCATCTGTATCGGCGACAGATGTGGAGGAATGAATATAACGGCAAGGAAGTGAAACAGCAATGGTATAAATACCGCTGTTGCTTTTATGAATTGCACCTGCATCATTTCCGCCTGCCACGGTAGTTTTAGTCTGTATAGGGATGTTATTTTCACCGGCAAGCTTAAAAGCGCCCTTAAACATATCACGGTTATATAGAGTTGATCTGTCCATAAAGGATACTACTGCACCCTTACCCTGACGGCAGACCGAATCTGCCTCGGCTACAAAAGCAACATCAGCGGCAGTGGTCGCCTCGAGAACGATGGCGTAGTCAGGCTTAACTGTGAAAGCAGCTGCAGATGCACCGCGGCATCCAACCTCCTCCTGGACGAGAAAAGCAAAATAAGTGTCGTACTCAGGCTCAGACTCGATCATTTTCAGCATTACAGCGCAGCCGAAACGGTCATCAATGGCCTTCGCTTTAATTTTGGTTTCGCCGAAGGTAACAAAATCAGATGAAAAATGCACGCTGTCACCTATTTCGACATATTTCTCTGCATCATCCTTATTTTTTGCACCGATATCGATATAAAGCTTATCAAGAGACGGAACCGATGCTTCCTCTTCGCCTTTGCAAAGATGAATAGCCTTACTTCCTATGACTCCGTTTACACCGTTTTCACCGACGGTTACCGCTTTGCCGAGAGTAACTTTACTGTCCACACCGCCGACATTAGTGAATTTCAGAAAACCGTTATCGCATATATAAGTCACAATGTATCCCACTTCATCCATATGAGCGGAAACCATTACTTTTTTCTGAGGTTTTTTCCTTCCCTTTCTGAACGCTATGATGTTACCCATAGGATCAATTTCATAGTCGCAATAATCTTGTATTTTTGACACAATGTAATCTCTTACCCTGTTTTCACGGCCCGAAATACCGTTGATTAGACAAAGCTCCTTTAAATAATCAATCACAGCACTCTGCCTCCTTTTTAAGAAGATATTCAGCTATCAGTCTTGCAGTGTTTTCAATATCATCTGTGTTAATAACTTCAATACCTGTGTGCATATAGCGAAGAGGCACGGAAAGTAAAGCAGTTTTTACCCCTTTACCTGTGTTATTGATAGAATCAGCGTTAGTGCCTGTTCTTCCTCCCATAACATCATGCTGATAAGGTATTCCCTTGTCTTTACAAATATTTTTGAGTTCATCTGTGAATTCTTTGTCAAGAGTCGGACTTATACCTATTGAAGGCCCATTGCCGAGAGCTATAGTGGCAGATTTATCAGTATATGGATCATCGCCGAAGCCTACATCTACAGCAATAGCATAGTCGGGCATTGAGGAAAATGCACCGGTCTTTGCACCGCTGCCGCCTGTTTCCTCCTGAACACTGAAAAGAACGGTAAGCGAAAGATTATCAATTTTTCCTTCAACCATTTCCAATGCTCTGAGAATTACTGCGACAGAACATCTGTCATCAAACGCACCTGATACTATGTTTCCGTTAAGAAGCTCATACTGACAGCCTCTTAAAGTGATTCTGTCTCCTATTTCTATAAGCTTTTCAGCCTCTGATTTACTCAGACCTATGTCTACAGCCATCTTTTTGATGTCAACGCCTGCTTTTTTATCGTCGGCCGTGAGAAGATGCGGAGGAGTAGAACACACAACTCCGAAAAGCTTTTCTTTACCGTGTACAGTAACCTCACTGCCGATAAGGATACGTTCATCCGGGCCGCCGACTCTATCTACGAGCAGAAAACCTTTTTCGTCAATACCTCTGACAACCAGTCCTATCTGATCAATATGTGCATCTAAAATAATGTGGACTTTACCGCCACCGAAGGTGCCGACAACATTACCGAGAGTATCAATTTCGGTATCCATATATTTTTCAAGCTCTGCCTTAGCAAACAAAGCCGCTTCACGCTCATCACCTGAAGTTCCGACTGCTGATGCAAGGTCAAAACACAACTTTTTCAAGTCCATGGAAATACTACCTCCATAATAATTTATAATCTTATTAATTATAACCTAAACACACCTAAAAATCAATACAAAAACAAACAAAACAGGCATTAAAGCCATAAATCTTCTTAATGCCTGCTGAAAGAATATTTACTTAATTTCTGCTTATTGCTTATTCTGCTTCTTTGACTGTTCTGCCGCAATCATGGAATAAAAGTGATACACACCAGATAGCAGCAAGAGCGATAACCGTGTAGATAATACGCGCAAGTATAGAGCTCTGACTGCCGAATATCCACGCTACCAGATCGAACTGAAAAATACCTATTAATCCCCAGTTGACGCCGCCGACTATTGTAAGTATCAAAGCGATTTTATCAAGCATCTTTTCTCAACTCCTTTTACAAGTATTTTAACCTGAAAAAAGATGCTTATACATTAAAATTCACTTACCATAATACAATTGCCCAGTATATTTTTCAGTACTATGAAATTATTTTTTTTGTAAAATTTAATTGCCGATTTATTTCCCATACCGCATGACAGCATCAGCTTATCGATGCCTTTACTTTTCAGATGATTTTTAAGCTCATTCATAAGAGCGGTGCCGGTCCCCTTTCCCTGGCATTCACTTAGAATGTCAATATGCAGGTGGGCCTTGTATTTTTTTGAAAACAGTTTGTGGACACCAATTTCACCTAAAGCCATAAAATAATATTTAAAGCCTAATTTTTTAATTTTCGATAAATAATATTTTTTGAAAACCGACAAATATTTATCAAAATCCTCTGCGCAGAGAATATATCCTACTGCTTCATCGTTTTCATTCACTGCTACAAAAATATTGTGTGGCTCTATTTCGGCATAATAATCATTATACATCAGAAATAAAAAGCTGAGGTCTTTTTCTGTTTCGGTAGGAAGGCCTGAGGTTTCAACACAGATTTTTCTGAGATTGTCTCTGTCCTTGCTTTCATATTTTCTTATTCTGTTCATAGCTTTACCTCCATAGCTCCTTTGATGATGTGGAAACACCTAACGCACCGCTTGCCAGTGCCTTGTCGATTTCCTCTCTGATACTTACCAGCCCTCCGACTATTACAGGTACATCTAAGGACGAGCTTATCTGCTGAGTGATTCTCGGCATTATTCCGGGCATAATCTCTATGGCATCGGGATTAATCATCTGAGAGGCCTTGATAGCTGTGTCAATAGAAAGAGAATCAATAATAAAAATTCTCTGTACTGTAAGCATACCAAGTGCTTTCGCACCCTTGAGAAGATTATTTTTGGTAGAAATAATACCGTCAGGCTTGATTTCCTGACTGATGTATTTCAGTGCTATACTGTCTCTTGAAATGCCTTCAATCAGGTCAATGTGAATAAAAATGATTTTATTTTTTTCGTGGACTGTGTTTACACATTCCTTAAGGTTGAAAATATTTCCGCAAAGCAAAAAAATCACTTCACAATCAGAATTAATCGCTTTATCAAGATCAGAAACATCCTTAACCCCGGCAATTACGGGACTTCGTTTTAAATTATTAACAAAAATATTTTTCAAAGCAAAAACCTCTTAACTTAAAGCCTTTTCTATCAGATTCCTTATTTCCTCTACGCCGTCCCCTTTAAGTGCAGAAAACGGTACAACGCTTATATTTCCGTACTCAGTCAGTATACCGCATATTAATTCGAGCTGCTTCATACGCTCCGTCTTATTGAGTTTGTCACATTTGGTAAGAGCAACTATAAAGGGTATACCGTTAGCGTTCATATACTCGAGCATATCAAGGTCCTGTTCGCTCGGTTTATGACGCATATCGATCAGCTGAACTACAAGGCGAATGTCGCGTCCGGAGGAAAAATATGCTTCCATCAGCTCCGCCCAGCGCAATTTTTCACTGTGTGAAACCTTAGCATAACCGTATCCGGGAAGATCAACAAATCTGCAGTTTTCAAGCTTAAAGAAATTTACTGTTACTGTTTTTCCGGGAACGGAACTGACTCTGGCAATATTCTTTCTGCCTAAGATTTTATTTAGAAGCGAGCTTTTACCTACATTTGATTTGCCGGAAAAAGCGATTTCGGGCAAATCAGATTCTCTGAACTGAGCTGAAACTCCGAACGAGGTCTCAAAAACAGCGTTATCGAATCTCATCAGTCTCACCTCTCCTACCTTTGATAATTACATCATGCGGTGCAAATTTTACATTACTCTTTATATCAGTGAATGCTGCACCTTTAATCGATGAAAGAAAAACATCATCAAGCCTGCTTACTCCGACAAACTCAACATTTTTCCTGATCACTTCATCAATTTCCCAAAGGTCACTTACATTATCTTCGGGAATTATAACCTTCTTAATACCGGACTTATAAGCAGCCATCGACTTTTCTTTAAGTCCGCCTATGGGTAAAACCCTGCCGGTAAGAGTTATCTCACCTGTCATAGCCGTTTTTCTGTCTGCACATTTTCCTGTAAGAACAGAAAGCAGCGCCGTAGCTATGGTTACACCTGCTGACGGACCGTCCTTTGGCACAGCTCCCTGCGGCACATGAATATGGATGTTTTTTTTGCTGAAAACCGAGGTATCAATACCATACTTATGTGCAGTGCTTTTAATGAAGCTGTAAGCAGCTTTTGCCGACTCCTTCATAACATCGCCCAAAGAACCTGTAAGCTCAAGCTGACCGTTACCGTCCATTATAACTGCTTCTACCTGCAGCATTTCACCGCCTACACTCGTCCACGCCAGACCGTTTACAACACCAATGCTGTCCTTCTCGGGAAGCTTTTCATTTTTATATTTTTTCGGACCGAGAAACTCCTCAAGGAGCTCGCAGTTTACACTTACTCTCTTGACAGCTCCGTCGCTCAGTTTCACCACTGCTTTTCGGCATACCTTTGCTATCACCTGTTCCAGGCGCCTTACACCCGCTTCACGAGTATATGAATCAATGAGCATTCTGACAGCACTGTCAGCGAAACGGATATCCTTACCGTTCATACCATGCATCGCCGTCTGTTTTTTTATGAGATGATTTTTTGCGATGAAGAATTTTTCTTCCGGGGTATAGCTTGTCAATTCGATGATTTCCATTCGGTCAAAAAGAGGCCGAGGAATGGTTGAAGCATCATTTGCTGTCGTTATGAAGAGAACCTTACTCAAGTCAACGGGAAACTCCATATAATTATCCCTGAAGCCAAAATTTTGCTCGGGATCAAGCACCTCAAGCATAGCAGACGCAGGATCACCCTTGTAATCCTTGCCGAGCTTATCTATCTCGTCTAAGAGGATAATGGGGTTAAAGGTTTTTGCCTGTGTGAGAGCGTTCACGATTCGTCCCGGCATAGCGCCGACATAAGTTTTTCTGTGACCTCGTATTTCCGCCTCGTCACTTACACCTCCGAGTGAAAGCCTCACATATTTTCTACCCATAGCCTTGGCTACCGAACGCACAATTGAGGTCTTACCGACACCGGGAGGGCCAACCAGACAAATTATATTGCCCTTCAAATCCTCCGATCTCATCTTTACTGCGAGCATTTCGATAAAGCGTTCTTTGATATTTTTAAGTCCGAAATGGTCCTCATCAAGTATTTCCCTGGCCCTGTTTAAGTCAAGACAGTCAGTGGTATAAGAGCCGAAGGGCAGGCTCAGCGCCGCATCAAGATAGCTTCTGATAATAGATGCATCTGCTCCTCCGCTTTGAAGCTTAGCAAGCTTATCACATTCAGATGAGAGCTTGCTCCTTATCTCATCGCTACATTCAAGTGTGCGGATTTTCTCACGGTATTTCTGAATCTCGCTGAGCGCATCTTCATGCTCTCCCAATTCCTCGGAAATTGTTTTGATTTTTTCTCGAAGATAATACTCTCTCTGGTTCTTTTCCATCTGAGACTCAACCTTATCCTCAATATCATTTTCAATTTTAATGACATTTACTTCGTTAACGAGCATAGAATAAAGCTTGCGAAGTCTTGACACGGGATTGAGTTCTTCGAGAAGCTCTTGTCTGTCCTTAAAATTATGAATAGTATTACCGGCTATTATGTCAGCTATTTCGGACGGATTTTCCGAGAAGAAAACCCGGGCGGCTACATCCTCAATATCTCTCGACATTGACTGCAGATAATCATCAAAAGCATCCTTTACCATGCGTATCAGAGCCTCGATTTCCGCAGTGTCGTAGCTGTTTATCGATTTATTCTTTTTCTCTTTTACATTTGCAGAAATATAAGGTGCAAACTCGGTGAATGCGTCTACGGAGGCTCTGCTGATGCCCTCCACCACTACTCGCATATAATCCGTTTCGGGAGCCTTTATAACCTGCTTTACAGAAGCAACAACGCCAAAGCTGTACAGGTCTTTTTCAGTAGGCTCAGCTACTGAGATATCCTTCTGAGCTACGAGAAAAATTTTTTGATCACCGTTCATAGCTTCCTTAATAGCTGCTATGGATTTTTTTCGTCCGACGTCAAAATGTAAGCGCATACCCGGAAAAACTACAATTCCTCTCAGAGCTACTGTCGGTATATTTTTATAAACTACATTTACTGCCATTTAATCATTTCCTTTTGATTTAAATAATAATTCAGTTGATTATACATCATACATCTACTTAAATCAACATATAATATTTGAATTTTTTTGAATATCGTTTCAGTTCAAGGCGAAAGCTATGTTGTCCAGATTTTTTTCCATAAGGCTGATGTAGCTCTCTCCTCTTTCGAAATCATCAGAGGAAATCGTGTGACAAGAATACAGGGTTCTTACCTCTGCTCCGGTGCTTTGCGAAATTGATTCTGCAATATTGCCTGTACCGAGATCAACCTTAAACACTACAGGTATGTTATATAAATCGACTTTTTTAATTAGCTTTGTAACAGTTGCGGGGTTTGCCTCGACCTGTGCTGAGCAGCCGGGAAAAGCAGAATGATATTCAATACCGTATCTCTCAGTGAGGTATCTCAGCGGAAACCTGTCACCGATTATTATAAAATCATTTTTACTGTTATTTACCATCTCGGTGAATCTGCCGTCAAGGTTCTCAAGCTCGCGGATAAAATTTTCCGTGTTTTTCAAATAGTATTCCTCGTTATCTGCATCAGCTCTGATAATTTCATTACTGATTGACCGGGTAATTATCACTGCATTGGCAGGCGAAGTCCATACATGCTCATCATATTCCTGATTTTCGTGCGAATGATCATGCTCATGTATTTCCTCGTCGCCGTGCTTTTCTTCATGCAGTTCCACGCATTCCATCATTTTAACCGTTCTTATTTTACCGTCGAGGGATTCAAGAATACTGTCAACCCATTTTTCCGATTCACCGCCACCGTAGACAAAAACATCACATTCTTTTATTCTGAGTATTTCAGCC
Source organism: Clostridia bacterium (assembly GCA_017436375.1). Classification (GTDB taxonomy): domain Bacteria; phylum Bacillota; class Clostridia; order Oscillospirales; family Acutalibacteraceae; genus UBA6857. Next base: position 20,871 of record JAFSDF010000240.1, read on the forward strand.
GGAGTAGGCTCATAGGTGTGACTTTCTTCTCCCGGTGATAAAAGCATATATACTTCTCCTTTGTCACCGACAATATTGCGGGCAAAATCGTACTGAGCGAAGGCCGTTGTAACGACGGAAAGTCCTTCACCACCGAATTTATAGCCCGAATTTCCGAATAAAATCACCGAAAGATATATACCTGAAAAAGCAAAAACGGAGATCACGCTTAAAATTCTTTTTAAAGTTTTTTTATTATTAGAAAATTTTGTATTGATTTTACTGATGACAGAGAATACAAACAGCATAAAAATATTGAAGCATACTACAGACGCTCCTGTTGGCGTTTCATATCCTACCGAAAAGATAAGTCCTGATATAAAGCAAAACACCGAAATAACGGTACTTGTAATTACTACAGAACGAAAGCTTTTACAGACCTTCATTGATGTAACGGTAGGAAAAATAATTAGTGAAGAAATC
>JAFSDF010000241.1 GCA_017436375.1 Clostridia bacterium
AAGAACCTTAAATGCCCGAGTTATAGTGCATTTGAGGATTTCTTCGACGAAGTTATACTCGCGTATTGCGAGGAGAAAAATTATCAAAGGTGCTGTAAATCGGACATTTAAGGCTTATCAGGTTCGATTACTGTCACCTTACAGGCTCAAGAGTTATTTTTATCTCTGCTTTTCTTACATTTTCAAGCCTGACTGTAAGCTTCTGAAGTTCGGTATAATCTTCGTCCCATTCCCATTCACCCTTTAATCTCTCTGCCTTCATTACAGAGAAGGTACCGTCGGAATGAGATGTAGCCTTAAGCTGCTTGTCACCGATTGTAAGTATTGCAGTCTTTCCGTTCTCGGAGATTTCAATATCTGCCTTGGTGTGCATAAACCAGCAAATATCACTCTTAAAGAGGCATTTTACATTGTCGGTAATTTTAAGGCAGGTATATTCCTTTTCAAGTTCAAACTCTCTCACTACCTTTGTTGCACCGTTCATACGGTAGGCATCGGTCATATCAAGTCCGCATCGACCGCCTTCTGCCGTTTCCTTAAAGTATGTAAACTCACTTTCGGCGAGTACATACTGGTCGTCAAGAGTCATATCAGGATTAATAACAAGAGTATTCTGTCCCTCAGCACGCTTGGAGTAGTTCTTCCATCTGCCGCCCGCCGGAGTATTAAGGAAGTAACCCGGCGCATCGTAGGGGCCGGGTCCCAATTCCTCTGCCCAGCGCTCACCCATTGAATCAAAGACAAATGTACCTATATCAAGGTCGCCGTGGTTAATGAAATTGTATCCTCCCTTGATACCTGCAAAGGTAGCGTTTTTATCGAGATAGGCACTTCTCATAAGCACCATATCCTGACCTGCATCTGATTGAAGTGATAAGGCAAGGGATTCGTCAGAAAAATCTGCACTTTCGGGAGTATATTCTCTGTTATACCACAGAGATGACAGAGCGTTGCTTTTACCGCTGCCGTTTCTTTCGGTGTTTTCAGAGATGTCCGTAGTGAATTCACCGGGGGCATCGCTCATCTGATAGCAGGCAAGCAGAGGTGACTCATACTCCGTAGCATACCAATGAAGCGAGGGTGTAAAGCACATTCTGGCCTTATTGTCACCGAAATTAAATACATCTGTAGGTGTAGTGATATAAACCGGGAATTTGCCAAGCTCCTTAAAGCCTGCAATTTCACTCATACCGAAATCAGTACCGAAGAAATTATTGCTTGTTGCTACAAAGTTGACTATGGCATCCATTCCTGACTGACTGTAACCGGGACCTTCGGCATATACACCGTCAGGGGTGAAATTTGCAAAGGCGATGGGCATATTTTCATAGCACATTGAAAGGAACTCCGCCGCCTTGTCTGCGTCGTATTTAGAAAATGTCATACAGGCAATACCTATACCGCTGTAGCATATACTGTTCCAGTTATTCTTTGACCAGGTAAACCAATGATTATCGTCAAGGGCAGATTTGATTGCATATTCCCACACCTTTTCTTCGATAAAGTCTTTAAAATCTTCATCGAGATAATCATAAAGCCAATCGTAGCCTATTGAAGCTGCAAGTGCCATTTCAGCTGTGGCAAGGAAATGGGAGGTGCACCAGTCATCATAGCTGCAGACCTTTTCAAGCTCAGCTTTAGCTCTTTCAGCATATTTTTCTTCGCCCGTTATCTGCCACGCATAGCCTAAAATCACCATTCTGTTGATAACCTCACGGGAAATGGGCAGTATACTGTCCTCTTCATCAAGCACATAATCCATAAGCGGATAAACACCTGTATCAAGAAGAGCATCTGCATTAGAGAGAACATAGTCAGTAAGCTTTTTGGTATAAGGAGTGAATTTGTTCGATTTGTATTCTTTTTTTACCTTGTCAAAATCAGACTCATCGGCAAGGATGAAGGGGTGTTCCTTTTCAGAATTTTCCGTAAGAGCCTTTTCTATTTG
>JAFSDF010000022.1 GCA_017436375.1 Clostridia bacterium
AAACCAAGGTCATAGCATAAGAGACAGAAAAGATCTTTCGCTGTGCTCAAGATGACACTCAGAAGTCAATGACTTTTCTTTAAAATAGATTTGAAAAGCTTTTTACACTTAGCTCTTGACCTTCGTGGGTTATCTTGATAAAATGATAAAAAATAAATGCAACCAAGGAGAAAACATTATGCTTAAAAAGGATACATTTGCTCCCCGTCCGCCTATGGGCTGGAACAGCTGGGACTGCTACGGGGCGGCGGTAAATGAAGAACAGCTTTTAGGTAATGCACAGTATGTGGCCGACAATCTCAAGGAGTACGGCTGGGAGTACATCACCTGTGATATTCAGTGGTACGAGCCGAAGGCTGTGAGTAATTTCTATAATAATTTCACCGAGCTGTGTATGGACGAATACAGCCGTCTTATCCCTGCGGAAAACCGCTTTCCGTCCAGTGCCGACAGTGTTGGCTTCAAGGCTATCGCCGATAAAATCCACGCTATGGGGCTTAAGTTCGGTATACATATTATGAGGGGCATCCCCCGTCAGGCCGTGCATCAGAACACCGCCATAAAGGGCACCGATGTAAAGGCAAGAGAAATCGCACAGGGCTTTTCTCTGTGTCTGTGGAATACGGATATGTACGGCATACGCACCTGTGAGGCGGGGCAGAAATACTATGACAGCCTCTTTGAATTATATGCCGGCTGGGGCGTGGACTTCGTAAAGGTAGACGACATAGCTAATACTGAATTCAAACCTCACGATCCCTACAGTGCAAGAGAAGAAATCGAAATGATAAGAAAGGCTATCGATAAATGCGGCAGATCTATGGTGCTGTCACTCTCCCCCGGTCCCGCTGTCATAAATGAAGCCTTCCACCTTTCGCAGAATGCGAATATGTGGAGAATGACGGGCGATTTCTGGGACCACTGGGACAAGCTTTACGGTATGTTTGAGAGGTGCGAAAAATGGGCACCTCATGTGAAGGAGGGCTGCTGGCCTGACTGCGATATGCTCCCCTTAGGCAAAATAAGCAAGAACTGCTCTTGCCTCGGTGACAGAGACCGCTACACTAACTTCACACCCGACGAGCAAAAAACAATGCTCACCCTCTGGTCAGTTTTCCGTTCCCCTCTCATTTTGGGCGGTGAGCTTCGTGAAAACAGAGCTGAGGACTTAGAGATTATCACAAACAGAGATATTATAGAAATCAATCAGTATTCCGCCGGTAACAGACAGCTCCTGAGAAACAGAAGCGAGGCAATATGGTACTGTAAGGATAAAAACGGTAACGATGTTTTCGCTCTGTTTAATCTTTCAGATGAAGAAAGAGAAATCACTCTCGACCTCACAGAACACGGAATGGAAGGCACCTTCACGGCCGAGGAGCTGTGGACTAAGGAAAAGGATACCTTCGAGTGTGAAATCAGGTGCAGAGTGACGGCACACGGAGTTAAAATATACAGGCTGTCGCCGTTTCACGGCTGATAATATACTCTCTCCGTTAAAGGCCAGGCCGTCAGCTTAAGCACGCTTCAGCAGAAATGTCATCTTGAACGAATGTGAAAGATCTTTGCAGAAGATAGATTTTTAAGATCTTTCGCTATGCTCAGGATGACATAATAAACCTTAAGCGAACACCTTCCCCTGTCGCCGTTTCACGGCTGAGGGAGGCAGAAAAAATAAGAAAAGACCGTCGTATCAGTCAATGACTTTTACAACGGTCTTTAATTTTTTAGGGTACTACATTAATTCTGCAGGAGTCTACCTTTCTGCCGTCATCTGTCCTTACCTGAATGTAGGTCAGGCCTTCCTTCAGAGTGGTGACCTTTCCGTTAGAGGAAACAGTGGCTACAGAAGTATTAGTCGAGGTCCAGATAAGCTTTTTATTACTTGCGTTATAGGGCTCGACAGTGGCGGTAAGATTAAATACAGTTCCTACATTAGCCTCTACCTCTGATCTGCTGAGAGTTACGCCCGTAACCCTGATACCCTGCTCAATTACCACTGTACAGCTTGCCTTTTTGGCTCCGTCATCGGTGGTACAGGTTATGGTAACGGTACCCTTTCTGAGTGCCTTGACCACACCGTCGGCAGAAACCGTAGCGAGCTTCGTATCTGAGGAGGTCCAGGTTACCTTGGTATTTGTAGGCTTTGAGGGTGAGAATTTAGGCGTCAGTGTTACGCTGCCGCCCGTATAAACGGATGCAGTAGTCTTGTTGAGCTTGATACTCTTTACGGGTACCTTTACCACCTTTACCTTACAGGTGGCCACCTTCTTACCGTCTACGGAGGTAGCGGTAATGGTAACTGTTTTACCCGCCTTGAGTCCCGTTACCTTACCCTTAGAGGATACCTTTGCATATTCGGGCTTGCTTGACTTCCATTTCAGCTTCTGATTAGTAGCATTAGTGGGAGAAATATGTGCCTTTAACTGAAGTGTACCGTTATCCTTTACCATATAGGTCTTTTCTGCGAAAAGCACCTTTTTAACGCTGACTCTTTTTACTGTTACAGTGCATTTAACGGTTTTACCTGTCTCCTTACTCTTACAGGTAATGGTGCATTTACCGGGATTTACACCCTTTATCACACCCTTGGAGGATACGGTAGCTACACTTTTATTGCTTGACTTCCAGGTAAGATCCTTTACGGATGCCTTAGAAGGAGTGAAGACAGGCTTTAAGGTGTAGGTCTTTCCGTCCTTTATGCTGACGGAGGTTTTATTGAGCTTAAAGGATTTAAGCTTTACATATTTTTTAACGGTGACCTTACAGGTTGCTTTATAGCCGCCGCTTTTGGTCTTTACGGTGATGATAGCAGTTCCGGGCTTTTTAGCAGTGATTTTACCGCTTTTTGAAACAGTGGCCACGCTTTTGTCCGATGAAGACCAGCTGACGCTTTTACTCGAAGCATTGGAGGGTGAGACCTGAGCCTTGAGCGTTTTAGTCTGAGTAGTATAGATCGTGAGCTTCTTAGAGGGAAGCTTTACACCTGTGGTTTTAACCTTTACATTTACAATACAGGCGGCACTCACCTTAGGATTGTCAACAGATGTACAGGTAATGACTACCGTACCCTTTTTAAGTGCCGTAACCTTACCGTTTTTGTCTACCTTGGCTATCTTTTTATCCGAGGATTTCCAGGTCACCTCGGGGAAGGTCGCCTTAGAAGGATTTACGGAAGGTACCAGTGTAAAGCTCTGGCCTATGTATCTGCTTCTTTCATCATAGTTAAGATAAACAGCCTGTACCTGCACCTTTTTCTTTACGGTGATTTTAAAGGTTGCTTTGACCTTAGAATCGACAGTAGATGTGGCTGTAACAGTGGCAGTGCCCTTGCCTGTGGCTGTTACCACACCCTTACTGCTTACGGTAGCTACCTTGCTGTTTGAGGTAGTCCATTTTACAGTCTTATAGTCCGTATCAGAGGGGGTAAAGGTGACTGAAAGCTTAGTAGTTTTGGTGGTATATATAGTCGGCTCATTACCGTTTATTTTTATGGCGGTGGGCTTCACTCTGACAGAAACCTTACAGGAAACACTGAGGGGCTTACCGTTATAGCTCCTGTCTGCGGTGGTAACAGTGATCACTGCCTCGCCCCTTGCTCTGCCTGTAACCTTACCGTTAGCATCCACAGAGGCCACGGAGGGATCAGAGGATGACCAGATTACGGTCTGATTTGCTGACTCCGGTGTTACCTTGGCACTGAGTGCTTTACTGCTTCCCTTATAGACAGTTGCAGCGGTTTCGGAAATGCCTATGCCGGCGACTCTGGTAGTATCGCCTACACCGATAAGACTGTACGGAAAGATCTCTGCCCACTCTCTCTGCAGCTTCTTTGAAGGATTAAGCCCGTCAGTGGAGTCGGTGAGCACACCGGGTATGCCGTTTACGGGAGTATAATCCACATAGCCGTCGTGCAGAGAGGTTTCTGAAAGCCATTTATTTACAGCCAAAGCGATCTCCCAGTCCTGCTGCTGCTCTGCGGCAGTTCTCACATACTGGGGGCCTGCACTGATTTCTGCTCCGCTGTAGCCCTTCCAGGGAGTGATGCCGATAACGATTACCTTGATGCCGTTTTCGTGACAGAAATCGAATACCTTAATGTACTCATCTATCATTTCGTCGGCTGTAGGCTGAGGCTCTCCCTTAATATTGGTACATACGGGATGTATAATATCGTTGGCACCTGTTTTAATAATTGCATATCTTACATTGGCGGAATTTTTACCGTCGGAGCCGATGGTGTCCTTTTTCATTCTTTCTACGAGAGACTCACCGTAAACCAGTGAGCCGTAGCCGAGGCCGTCTCCTGTAAGACGGTTACCGATAAGACCTTTAGAGGAAACGCCCACATCGGTTATCTGCTTTTCGTTAATCTTTTCGGCAAGATAAGCCGGATAGTTATTCGCTACGGTGGAGTCACCGATAACTACCACGGAATATGCCTCATCATTGGGATTCAGAACATCAATGTCAGTGATGATGGGAACTATCTGAACAGCACCGCCGGAAACAGACACATCCAGACTTCCCGTGCCGATAATAGAGCCGAAAAAGGTGTCAAGAAGCTTGTAAAGCCACTGTGTATCGGCATCTAATTCAATGTCATAGATAATATTAAAGGTTTCTGATTCGATAAGGTCGGTACCGCTGCCCTCGAGAGCTGCCTTCATATAGGTTCTGCCGCCTGTAAGGCCCATGGTACGCACCTCGGTAAACTCTCTTATGAAGGAGGAAACAGCTATATCCTGACCTGCGGTAACATTAAACGGAACCTCGTCGGAGTAAATCTCCTCACCGGCAGGAATAGTCACACCGGGATAGCCGTTGAAGCTGATGTATTTTTTGGTAGTCAGATCGATACCTGATGCACTCTTTGATGTATCGCTTACGGCAATATTTGCACGGTCAATAACCAGATCCTCCTTACCGTAGGCATTGGAGAACTTGACTCTGATTTTAGTGCCCGATGCAGTGGGAGTAATAACTGTTCTTACCGCCACATTCTGAGCCATCGGTGTGATATAATCATAGCCCTCCACACCGATTTCCGTGGCGGCAGTGCTCCACGCCTTGATCCATTTACCCTCATCGGCTGCCGATGAAGTGAAGGCAAAAAGACACAGGGCACAGATAACTGCGGCAAGCACGGTTGAAATGCCTTTTATTCTCTTCATAGTATCATCCTTCCCGTTAAATTCATTTTATTTTCTGACTTTCATTTCTTCGAGTTTTTTCTGCTGAGCCTGTTTTCTCTGTATTCTCGCCTGAATAGCCTTTTTCTGTCTTTCTCTTTTTTTGTAGGTGTTGTAGCTGACCAGCAGATAGCCGATACAGCCTACAGCGGCAAGTGCCACAAGAATAATAAACACCCAGGAGGTCATTACTGCTCTGACAGTATTCATAATGAGACCGGTAAAGCTGAGAGAAACATCATTGGCAGCGACAATATTGATTTTGGCCAGAACCTGACCTGCATAAAGGATGTTTGCCTGTCCGATTATGTCACCGGCCTTTACGGGTGCCTTTACCTTTGCGGGAACTGTACCCTCCACTACCTCAAAGAGAACAGAGGCAGTAGTCGCATTGGCCGGAACAAGAGCAGAGGTTTCCTTTTCGGGAATGAGGCGGAGCTTGTCCGTACCCTTGCCCGAAACAACCTCAACCATAGCCACATGCTGTGTCGGAGAGGCCACTACTCTGTAGCGGATATTCTCATAAACCCAGTTGAGCATCTTTTTGGCATCGGTCATACAGGTATTTTCATCCACTCCGTCTTTATCCACGTCTGTAAGCTTACCGCCGAGAACCACTGTAAGATAGGAATAGCCGTCCTTAGAGGAAACCACGGCAATACACTCACCTGCTTTATCGGTCATAGTCTGCTTACCGCCCGTTACCGAGGAGTGATAGTAGTCGGAGATGGTAGCATTGAGCATTTTATTGCTCGCATTATAGGTTCGCTCCTCATTGAGCGAGGTTTTCTTAAGAGTTACGCTTGAGGCGGAGAATGCCTCCACAAACACAGGATAGTTAAGAGCATATTTGAGCATCCTTGCGATGTCCTTAGCAGTGGTGTACTGTCCCTCCTCATCAAAGCCGTGAATGTTTTTTACCACGGTGGAGGTGAGGCCTATTTTTTCGGCAGTGGCCTGCATCTCTTTTATGAAAGCATCCAGTGAGCCTGAAACCTCATAGGCAATGATGCTCGCCGCATCGTTGGCACTGTAAACGATGAGACAGTCGATAAGCTCTCTTTTACTTACCTTTTCCCCTGCCTTGTAAAGAGCGGTTCTGATACCGTAGCCGTATTCCACCAGAGAAAGATTTTTTTCGCTTACGGTCACCTTTTCATCCAGCTCGGGCCATTTTTCTATAGCGGTCACAGCAGCAAGGATTTTCACGAAGGCGGCGGCAGGAACCTTTTTTGATGAGTTTCTGTCAAAAAATGCCGTATCCTCATCGAGACTTTCCATATAATAAACATCAGATTTCAGCTTAGCCGTAACGGTGCCCGAATCGAACACGGCACCGACAGGCACACAGAGAGTAAGAGCTATAAGTAAAATGGCAAAAAGAGCCACGATTTTTTTCATTTTAAACACCCCAAATGTAAATTTTTTGAAATTTTCCTTTTATATTTGCAATATACCGAAATATATGATAGAATA
>JAFSDF010000242.1 GCA_017436375.1 Clostridia bacterium
AATAAGAGAAAGTTTCAAAGCCACCCTTAATCTGATTTTTAAGCTCAAATCTTACCTTAGGATTAACTATTGCCTGTCTTTGCATTACCTGCTGAAAGTATTCGAGAGACACATCAATGTCTGTAAAAACCTCTGTGTCGGGCTTCCACTTTATACGGGTACCCGTGTCTTTCTTTGAATAAGGCTCACTTATAAGACCGCCGATATTATTACCTTTTTCAAAATGAAGAGTGTGTCTTTCTCCGCCGCTTTTGATTTCCGCATCCATATATTCACTTGCGAACTGAGTAGCGCAGAGACCGAGACCGTTGAGACCGAGAGAATATTCATAGCTGCCACCTGAATTTGTCTTGTACTTACCGCCTGCATAAAGCTCACAGAAAACAAGCTCCCAGTTATATCGGTCGTATTTTTCGTTATAGCCGACAGGAATACCTCGTCCGAAGTCCTGCACCTCTACGGAGCCGTCAGAGAATTTAGTCACGATAATTTTATCACCGTGCCCTTCTCTTGCCTCGTCAATAGAGTTTGAGAGAATTTCAAAAATCGAATGTTCGCAGCCGGCAATACCGTTAGAGCCGAAAATAACCGCAGGTCTTTTTCTTACCCTGTCGGCACCCTCGAGCATCAAAATATCGTCATTTGAATAATCGGATTTTTTAGCCATTATTTATCTTAATCCTTTCATCTGAAACTCGGAATTATACACCAAATATTGTATAACCTTATATAATTTAACACAACAGTTATAATTTACACTATTTTTCAAAAAAAATCAAGTCTTAGCCTCAACAAACCATTTACCCTCGTCCACAAAAAGGTAAGTTCTTTTACCCAAAACAGAAATTTCATATCTGATCCCTGTTCCGCCTACCTTGGTTGCATAGGCTCTTTGAACGCTGTAAACTCTGTCAATTTCATATTTTTTACCGTTTTCCCATATTACGGTAAGAGGTGTAACCAGACCGTCGCTGTCTATTCGGGCAACCACATCCACATAAACCTTTTTACTGCACATATTATCCCTTCTTTATCTGTACATCTTTTTGGGCAAAGGTATTTTATCCTTATTATGACCCGGAATTTTATTTTCAGTTAAAAGACAACAGTTAAAAACAGATTTTTCACCGAATCTCCGTCTGAGCTCCATAACCGTATCATCAATTTTCTGCTGTTTCTCGTGTTTTTTATAGTCTGTATAAAGACTGAGCTGTTCAGGCGCATTTTCATCCTTAAGATTAATCGCTCTGACACTCACCGCTCTCACATCGTAACTCCAGTTATAATTTCTCGAAAAAAGATTAATGGCGGTTTCCGCTATCTCTTTAGCTGACTGAGTAAGACAGGGCAAATCGCACTGAAATTGCCTCGTAACAAGCTTATTATCCTTCACGGCGATTTGTATTGACGAAGCAGATAATGATGCACTGCGAAGTCTTTTAGAAATGTCCTGACTTAAAGAAAGAAAAACCTTCCATACCTCATCAGTATTTACAAGATCTGCCGTACAGGTAATTCCGTGGCCTATACTTTTTACAGGCGGACAATAGCCGTCAGGCATAACTCTCGAATTATCCAGACCGTTGGCATAAATCCACATTTCCCTTCCCGCCACACCAAAAACCTTAGTGAGCCATTCCGGAGAGGTATTTGCTATGTCCCCTATAGTTTTAATTCCGTAAGAAATGAGCTTTGTTGCCGTTCTTCTTCCAACGCCCATCATAGCACTCGCAGGTAACGGCCACACCTTTTCTCTGAAATCTTTTTCACTTATTCTGTAAACAGAATCCTTAGCGGCCAGATCACTTCCGAGCTTGGCAAAAATTTTATTATAAGAGATTCCCACTGAAACAGTAAGTCCGAGTTCCTTTTTAAAGCTTTCCCGTATTTCATCGACTATGCTTTCTGCAGAGCCGAAAAGCATTATACTGCCTGTAATATCACACCAGGCTTCGTCGAGCCCCATCGGCTCTATTCTGTCCGTATAACGGGCATAAATATCGTGTGCCAAGGAAAAATATTTCAGATAGCTTTCGAAGTGAGGTCTGACCACGATAAGGTCGGGACATTTATTTTTCGCCTGCCATATCGGCTCACCTGTTTTTACTCCGTATGCCTTTGCCTGCTCCGTTTTCGCTAAAATTATCCCGTGCCTGTCCTCTACACTGCCGCCTACTGCCACAGGCTTCCCCTTCAGCTCAGGATTCAGACTGCACTCTATGGACGCATAACAGGAGTTCATATCCGAATGTATAATTACTCTTTCCATTTCCGACTCCTCGCAAAAGAACATTTGTTCGATGCAATTATATAATATTATACGGCATTTGTCAATAGAAAAACCCGCCAAATAAAGGCAGGTTTTTCTATCAAAGTATTATACATATAAGTCCGCTGCAGCCTTCATTTATTACCCTTTCCAGCGTTTCCTGAAGCTTCATTCTCGCATCGGCAGGCATCCTGTAAAGTTTGTTGTGAAGACCTTCATTTACCAGACTGTCGAGAGTTTTTCCGAAAATATTTGACTGCCATATCTTAGACGGATCCTCCTCAAACTCTTTAAGCAGGTACATAATCAGCTCCTCAGACTGACTTTCTGTGCCTACAATAGGAGCGACCTCTGTGTTAATATTGGCTTTAAGCATATGAATTGACGGTGCCGAGGCTTTAAGTCTGACTCCGTACCGTCCGCCCTGCTTCATTATTTCGGGATCCTCGAGAGACAGCTCATTCATTGTAGGCATAACTATTCCGTATCCCGTTGCTTCCACTTCGTCCAAGGCGACCTTAAATCTTTCCCACTCTTTTTTTACCGAAGAAAGCTCAAGCAGAGAGCTCATAAGCTGACCTTCATTCTTTATGTCAAGACCTGTCTTTTCACTGAGAACATCATAAAACAGATCAGGAGCTACCTCTATCTTTATGCTCACCGAGCCTGTTGATAGTTCTATGGTGTTTACTCTGCACCCTGTAACCGAACCGGAGCGGGATATTTCCTTGACAAATTCTGCTGAATCCTTTACCTTCCTGAGAGAATCGGCGGAAGCCGAAATAGCTGAATAAAGAGTTTTCTTTATTTCGTGCTCTTTTTCCAGTCCTGTAATCCATCGCGGAAAATCAATAAGCATTTCCTTTATCGGAAATTCATAGAGAAGCTCGGCAAAGATTTTGTTTATTTCATCACTGCCCATTTTCAGACAATTAACAGGAACTACACCTGCAGAATATTTCTCGCTCAGTTCTTCAGCAAGCATTTTACATTCCTGCGAATGTGGCTCGCTGCTGTTAAGAACCACAATAAAAGGTTTGTTTATGCTTTTCAGCTCACTGATAACTCTTTCTTCTGCCTGAGCATACTCATGTCTGGGAATGTCGCTTATGCTTCCGTCAGTGGTTACCACAAGACCTACAGTAGAATGTTCGGTTATTACTTTATTTGTACCTACTTCTGCCGCCATATTAAAAGGTACCTCCTCGTCAAACCAAGGAGTTTTAACCATCCGCGGCATCTCATTTTCTATGTAACCCACTGATGACGGCACAACATAACCCACACAGTCAATCATCCTGACCTTAAGCTTCATTGATTCGCCTATTTTTATCTCAGCGGCCTCCTCGGGAATGAACTTCGGCTCTGTAGTCATAATCATTCTTCCGGAGGATGACTGCGGAAGCTCATCAACAGCCCGCTCTTTTCTTACTTCATCATCTATATTCGGTAAAACAAATTCATCCATAAAGCCCTTTATGAAAGTGGATTTACCTGTACGCACCGGCCCCACTACTCCTATGTAAACATCTCCGCCTGTGCGTCCGGCTATGGATTCATATATGCTTGTGTTAGTCATCTGCAAATCCTCTTTTCAATAATTCTTCATTGAAATACTATGCAGATAAAAACAAGTTTATGCCGTCTGAAAAAAGAAAAATCCCTCCTGCACGAGGAGGGAAAATATTACAGTGATCAAAGCATAAAGCTCTTGATAAAGAAGACACCTAAAACAGCCATAAAGATGCAAAGTCCGATCATTATCGAATTAAGAAGATCGATTGATTTCTGTTCATATCCTGCTTTTTTAGCCTTGCTGTACCAAATCCAGGGAATAAACTGTAAAATAAAGAGAGCAGAGAAAATAACTGCAAAGATTTTACTACCCTTTGAAGCTACACTTGCGTCAGCAGTTTTGGTTTTGATAATCTGTGCGGGAGCAACCTGCTGGATAATAGCCTGCTGAGCATATACAGGAGCAGACTGTGCATAAATAGGTGCAGACTGAGCATAAACAGGAGCAGATGCACCCTCATCGAGAACTGCAGCCTCCGGTGCAACAGGAACTGTCTGCTGTACTGTAAAAGCAGGAGCCTGAGGTGCTGCGCTCTCAGCTACAGGAGCCTGAGAAAAAATATCGTTGTTTTCCTCTGTGACAGCAGGAGCGGAAGCCTCCTCTGCAGGATTTTTCTGGCCGCAGATAAAGCAGAAATCTGAATTATCGTCAATTACATTGCCACAAAATTTACAAATCATATCTAATCCTCCTAAGATTTATAAAGAGATTATATCACTAAAATTTTATATTTACAAGGGTTTGCGGAAACAAAATTGTTTATTTTTAAGTTCTTTATACATATTTTTAGTATTTTTTCAGAAAAATACTACTGAACTAAAAAAAATACGGTGAAAATAATGAAGCTTTCAATCTACTTATATGCCTTGCTTGCCGGAATTATAAATTCGTCCGTTGGCTCAGGAGGCGGAATGATAAGTGTTCCTGTTATGAAAAAACTCGGTCTTGATCAGAAGAAGGCACAGGCTACAACTCTGGCTGTTATTCTTCCGCTGACAGCTGTCAGTGCTTTAATTTATGCAGTCAGCGGATACTACTCACCATACGAGGCAATCTGCTACATTCCCTTCGGATTTCTTGGTGCCGTGGCCGGAGTAAGACTTACCGAAAAAATCAAGAACAGACTTTTGAAAAAAATATTTGCTGTTTTTATGCTGTGGGCAGGCATACGAATGATTACAGGGTGATGATATGACTGTTCTGACTGCTTTTTTCTCATTCGCTTCGGGTCTGATATGCTCAATGGGCTTCGGCGGCGGCTCAGTGCTTATTATTTTTCTGACCTCATTTATGAGCTTTAATCAAAAGGAAGCCCAGGGAATAAACCTTCTTTTCTTTATCCCCTGCGCACTTTATTCTGTGATTAAATACAGAAAGGAAGGCCTTATCGACACCAGTCTACTTAAGCCGTTTATTATCTGCGGTCTGATAGGAGTAGGAATAGGATATATGATTATTAATTTAATCGACGGAAACTTTTTAAGAAAGATTTTCGGTATATTCCTTGTAGCTATGGGTGTGAGGGATTTATTGTCTAAAAAGTAAAAGGAAGGGTGCCCTTCCTTTTTATACTTTATTTTGATGCAAGATAGCTTTCGAGAATCATTACCGCAGAGACTGCATCGACTATCTCTTTTCTTTTGCTCCCTCTGACATTAGTTGCATTAAGGGCCCTGTGTGCGGAAACTGTAGTGAGTCTCTCGTCCACCATCTGTGTACTGATTCCCGTTTTTTCACTAAGAGTATCAGCAAACCTTTTGCATTTCTCCGCCCGTTCACCGCTGGTCCCGTCCATATTTTTCGGAAGACCTACAACTATAAGCTCGGGCTTATACTGAGCGATGATTTTTTCGATTTCAAGCATAAGCTTCGGCTCATAGGACTGAGTAATAACAGTGACAGGAGATGCCAGCATTTCCATTTTATCACATACGGCTATGCCTGTTCGTACATCGCCGTAATCAACTGAAAGAATAACCATTGTTTCTCCTTACTGTTCTACATCGACGAGCTTGTTATCTATATTTTCTCTTACCTGACTGAAGGTTTTTCCGGGAAGACCTGAATGAATCTGACTGAAAATATGTCTGAAAATAGTCTTTGACGGGTTAGAAGAGCCTGTACGAAGGTCAGAACGGTAGTCAAAACCGTACCAGACAGCAGTAACATAATGAGGAGTACCGCCACAGTACCATTTGTCGCAGTTGTCAGAGGTAGTACCTGTCTTAGCGAAGGTCTGGAAGCCGCTGATTTTCGAGCCGTAAGCAGTACCGAAGCTCTCGGTTACCGCTTTGGTAAGCATAGAAAGAAGCTCGGAGGCAGTATTTCTGGCAATGGCCTGTTCAGGCTTATTATCGGTATTGTCGAGAAGCACATTTCCGTTTCTGTCGGTTACCTTATAATAGCTGTATGGCTCATAATATCTTCCTCCGTTGCCGAAGGTAGCAAAGGCAGCAGCCATCTCGAGAGTGGTAACACCTGTCTGTGTACCGCCAACACCGAGGGGGCTGAGATCCTTATCGCCTTCGCTGAGGCCGAGATGAAATCTCTCATTACAGTATTTCAGACCGTTTTCAACACCCAGCATTTCATTGAGAATTCGAACGGGAACCGTATTAAGTGAACGGGCAAGAGCGTTTTCAACAGTTACATATTCGCCTGAGCCGTGGTCGCCGTTAAAGTTACGGGGCCATTTTTCACCCTTAAGAGTAATAGCCTCTTCGAGAATTACTGACTGTGAGGTTATTCTGCCCAAATCCACTGCAGGGGCATATACAGACAGTGGCTTAATGGATGAACCGGGCTGTCTTTTCGCACGGTTATCAGTAGCTCTGTTATATGCGCGGTTTGCAGTCTTTTCTCCCGTACCACCCACAAGAGCGACAATTCTGCCCTCATAGTCCATTACAACCATAGAGGATTCCGGAAGCTCTCCTCGGGAATCATAGTGTGAGCGCGGGAAGCCCGAACGGGTTTCATAGGATTTTTCGAGTATTTTCTGAATACGGAGATCCACGGCGGAATAAATCTTAAGGCCTCCGTAATATATCATTCTCTGAGCTTCGTTATAATCGTAATCATATTCCTTCTGAAGATCGGCAATTACCTGTTCAACCACATATTCCTCATACCAGGACATAATCTCAGACTTATCGACCGTTTCATTGTTTTCCGATGAAGTGCTTTTGCTTTTAATCTTTACCTTTTTTGCGTAGGCCTTATCTGCCTGCTCCTGAGTGATTTTTTCCTCCTCTACCATAGCAGTGAGACAGCGCTTCTGACGGGTTTTACATTTTTCCATATTTACATACGGATTAGTGGTATACGGTGCCTTGGTAATACCTGCAAGCATAGCACACTCAGCAAGATTAAGATCCTTTACTTCTTTACCAAAATAGGTTTCTGCGGCGGTTTTGACACCGTAGCAGCCTGCCCCGAGAGCAACTGTGTTAAGATACGCCTCCAGAATGTCTTTCTTTGAATAGTTTCTCTCAAGATTTAACGCTCTGGTGATTTCGTGGAATTTTCTGAAGTAGGTAGCAGAGTTTTCATCAGTGAGATTTTTTATTAGCTGCTGTGTAATAGTAGAAGCTCCCTGTCCCTCATATTCCGGCTTAATAAGAACAGCAATAGTTCTTATCCAGTCTACACCGCTGTGGTTGTAAAAACGGAAATCCTCCAGACAGATAAAAGCCCAGAGTAGGTTTTCGGGCATATCCTCATAGTCAACCCAGATTCTGTTCTCCTCACCGTGGAGACGGGTAAGCTCAACAGGCTTTTCATTCTCATTATAGGCATACATAATGGATGTCTGATTCTGCGAATCCTTATAATTTTCGAGATTAACGGCAATATCACCGTTGACAAAGCTATCCATATATGATGCAACGGAGCCGCCGACAATCATAACCGTCAGCATACCTGCCACAAAAATACAGAAGCAGAATAAAAATACAGTATATAAGGCTGAATGATTCTTTTTCTTTTTTTTCTTCTTCGGCGGTGAAGTTTTAGCGGTATTCGGTTTACCGGATACCGGTCTTTTTCCTTTGCTGTTTTCCATACGGATACTCCTCCGTTCATAGTTTTATATCAGCGTAACGGTTAATGAACCCAATAAGCTACTTTGAACAAGTAAATCATTTAATCACACTTAGTTAACATTATAATAAATCTCTGCAATTAAATCAACATTAATTTTTAAAATTAATAAATTTTATCGTATTTTTATTATTGTTTTTCATTTTTTTACCTAAACAAAAATAAAGAAGATATAAAATTCATTTTTTATATTTTAAAGGGTTCCTTCGGTCAGTAAAAAAAACCGAAGAAACCCTTTATTATCTGTGATCTGCACTATTTTTACAGCCCATTAAGCTTTGACTGTTTTCACGTCGCTGTAATAGCCGCGATATTTCTCACCGCCGGAAATCACATAAGCTCTGACTTTTATGTAGTATTTTTTACCTTTAATAAGATTTCTGAAGGTGTATGATGTTTTGCTTTTTCCTTTTACCGTCACTTTTTTGGGGTTACTGAAGCTCTTATTGGTACTCAGCAGAATTTCATAACCGTGACAATTCTGCTTTTTGACTGTAACAGCGACAGTACGCGATGACGGCCTTCTCGCCTTGCTTATCAGTGCCTTTGACGGCTTGGTGGAAACTTTGACTTTTCTTTCGTCCGAATAAATTTTCTCTCCGTCGGATTTTTTATAGCTTTTTATTACAAAAGTATAATCAGTTCCGCTTACGAGCTTTTTTCCGTTAATTCTGCTCACTGTGCAGGAAAGACTTTCAGTATTCTTTACAGAAACAAGCTTTTTATCCTTAATGTAAATCTCATATCCGCTTGCTCCCCCGGCCTTATCCCAGGACAAAGAAACAGAAGCAATAGAGGGTACAGCATCAATGTTTTTAACCGCAACAGGAACTATCTTAAAATACAGGGTTTTTGTGCCCTCATAATTCCCGATAAAGCTGACCTTAACGCTGTATTTACCGGTTTTCTTGCGTCCCTTACTATATTTGAGAGTATAATCTCTGTTCTCAACGAGCTTATTGCCGGCAGAATCCTTCACTGTAACAGACGGTGTTTTGGTTTTACCGTTATAAACATAGCTTTTCTTTTCAAGCTTAACAGAAGAAATTCTTTTTATATCTTTACTGCTGTAAAGCTTTTTACATTGACTGCACTCTTCAATTATTTTTCCGTTTCTTTTAACTGTAGCCTTTTGGGTTACGATGACAGGCCTGTGAGCTGTCATGGCATATTTGACAATGTCTTTTTTGGCATAGCAGCGCTTGCAATATCTGCCGCCCTCGCCGTAGGATACACAGGTTGCCCTTTCAAAGCAAACAATCTCCTCACTGAAATCGTGCCCGAGTGCATTTTTTATTCCGCCCTCATAAGTAGCACCGCAGTCACAGCTGAAAACAGTATACCCATTTTCGGTGCAGGTGGGTTTGACAGTATAAAGCTCGCTGAATGTATGACTGTGCTCAGCAGCCGTAACTGATAAACTATCCGCAAATGCGAAAAGCGAAAGTAAAGCAATAAATACGATTGAAAATTTAAATAACTTCATTTTTATTACCATTCCCTGATAATTTGAGGATGCTCAAACACATCTTCGATTTTTCTGATAAGAGGCATAACATCGTCCAATGCACCGATTCTGTGATCAAAGGTAAAATGTACAGGCATAATTTTTTTCACACCGATATCTATTTCACCGTTTTCATTTCTGAAGGCATATTCTCTGTCACTTATCGTGCCGATACCGTAAAGGAACACCTGAGGATAAAGAAGCGGTGTGTATCCTACATTAGCAGGAGTAAATTTACTGTTGAGCATCCCCCAGTTCGTAAAGCAGACTGTGCCTTCATTCACATCCTGAGGAACAAGAGTGGCTTTTTTGGGCAGTTTTCTTTTTTTGAACAAGTCGGACACATTCATAACCCTATTTTTACCGAAAAATCCCGTAAAAAACTGCATAAAACTCGTTAGAAGCTTACCCTTCAATACAAAGCCGGTCATTCGGTAGGAAAGATTATCGAGAAGAAGACGGTCTATATCAGAATTCTCAGTAGCTTTTAAAAGAAAATCAACTTGTTTCTGAAGTGACCTGAGGCTTTTGTTTTCAGTTTCTCTTACTTTAACAGTAAAGGTTTCGCCGTTTTCGAGCTTAACGGGCATTGATATGTCAATATGCTTCTTTTTTATTAATTTGCCTGTTGTGGATCTTTTATTGAAATAAAGATGAGCATTAAGCCTCGGTGATACCTTAAGCCCCTCAATAAGAGCCTTCATCATTACTACATTAAATGTCAGATGAAAGTCAGCCTCGCTTTTGTAGGCCTGATATTCATTCCACAAATCAGTAACATCCACCTCGTAAAAGCAGGAAGCTCCCACCATTTCATTCTGTGTTTTGGTGAAAATATAACCTGCACATCTTTTTTTCAGATTAAAATATTCTGTTTCGTCGCCTTCGACAGGTGAATTAAAAGCTAATCTGAGATACTGTTTCAGCTTCATTTCTTTCTTCCTTTCACACTTACGCTAATATCTAAATTATATATTCAAAGCATTTCTCTGTCAATAAAATGAATTAATTTTAATCTAATGTTAAAACAAAAAGCCTGTACAACTGTACAGGCTCAGTCTGTTATTTTTCGATAAGTGTCTGCGCTCTTTTGTCAGCAAGCTCAACAATCATTTTCTGCTGAAGCTCACCGTGAATAGGATAAAGGAAGAAGGATATACCGTAGAGTCCTCTGGCAAGAGCCGGAAGTATACAGAAAACAATCCATATACCGCGCATTATACCGGGTTCTTTATTAGGAATAGCGTTACCTGCTTCATCAACAAGTGCCTCATAGTTTATCCACTCGAAAACAAGACCGGAAAGTGCACCTGTAACTGTACCGGCAAGCTTGGTAAAATAGCCCTGAACGGTAGTTACCAGAGCTTCATTACGAAGGCCGTGCTTCCACTCCATATAATCGAGAGCGTCAGCGGTAAGAATCGGATTACAAACCTGAATAATCTTATTCGGAAGACCGGCAATGGTCAGAAGAAAAGTGATACAGATAAGGTTTAAAACATGATTGCTCTCAAAGCTGTCACCTACCACATTACCGAAGGGAAAGCCGAGTACAAACATAAGAATATATGCACAGAAGCCGAATACACCGGCAATAATCGCAGAGGTGCGTGCACCGAATTTTTTGATAAGCTTCGCACCGATGGGAATCATAAAGAAATTAGGAATACCGGTGAAAATACCTGCTACGCCGCCATTGGCATAGGAGCCGGTATTATTAAGCCAGAAGAACTTTTCCGTAGCACCGCCGACTGCCTTGAAATTGCTGAAAAAGTCTGCAAGAATAATCGCAAGAAGAGGCCTGTTTGTAAGAATATTCTTAAGAGAGCCCCAAACCGAGGTCTTATTCATTTCTTCACGGCTCTGGAGAGGTATTCTTTCTCTCATCGTAAAGAAGCCGTAAACAGCAAAGAAAGCTGAGAATATGAGCATAAAGCCTGCAAAGCCCTTAAATATTCCGGTCTGTGAAACAGAAGGCACAAGCTTCGGAACGAAGGTGAGAATAAACGGAAGCAGACTCGGAAGCCATACACCGAAATTCTCGAAAAATTTGTTAGTATAAATCAGGTTATTTCGCTCGTTCACATTCGGCGTCAGGTTATATATCATAAGATTCCACGCACCGAAATAACTCATACCCAGGCCGTAAATAATAGTAGCTGCGCAGAAAAACCAGCTAAGTCCCTTATCTCCGAGCTGAGGAGTGGCAAAGAGCATAAATCCGCCGATAAGCCACAAAGGAAGCGGTAAGATAAAGAAAGGACGGATTCTGCCCCAACGGGTACGGGTACGGTCAATTATGAGTCCCGAAATCGTATCATCGAGAGCATCATATACGGTAGCGAATGCAGTAATAGCCGCATAAGCCTTACCGCTTAAGCCTGCATACTGCATCATAAAGACCTGACGGTTGGCGCTGATAAACTCGGAGAGATTTTTCTGTCCGAAGTTTACGAGTATGTATGAAGCAAACTCCTTCGGTCTGAGATATCTTTTTTTAGTATAAGCCAGTTTGTCGAGTACGCTCTGTGAATCGTCCTGTTCCGCGGCAGTGCTCTCGTTTACAAGATTTTCTGACATTTTATCACTCATTTCACTTATATTTTGATTCATTTCCTGTTACTTTCCTTAGCGGCAAGAGCCTCTCTGGCTTTACGCACCTTCTCAGCCTCTTCCTCCTCGGCTTTCTTTTTAGCCTCAGCACGGGCAGCTTCTTTTCTGATACGTTCAGCCTCTTCTTTTTCTTCCTTGAGACGAATCTTTTCAGCTCTGACTGCTTCGAGTGCTTCATCGCTTTCCACGGGAGCTTTAGAAACGAGGATGTTACCCGTCATAGCAACGGCGAGTAAAACTATATAAACAAATATTCCCCAGAGAACGCTTACGGAAGCATTGGTAAACTCGAGAGTACCGATAGTAAAATCAGCACCGGCAGCCACTGAGGAGGAAAGGAAAAACAGTACAGTACCTGTAGCAGCGAACAGAATACTGATAATATCAGCAATCCATCCTGCATTTGTATCCGATTTTTTAAAACGGACCATGGGAAGGAAAAACGCTATAACGATGGATAACACACTGAGAAGTACAAGCAAGAATCCAAGCATCACGAAGCTGACAGGACCTGCAAAGCCCTCCTCACCCATTACAGTTAAAACAGTGCTGATATTTTTAAACAGCATACCAAAGAAATTGATGGTAGACTCTCCGTCGGTAAATATCCCCAGAAGATCGAAGCTCAAAGTAGCTTTTTCACTCGCCACTGTGGCCCAGGGGAGGATAAAACCGATAGCCGGAACAAGCGACATAATCAGTCTCGTCACAC
>JAFSDF010000243.1 GCA_017436375.1 Clostridia bacterium
CTCTTTTTTATTTACTTTGAGTCTTTTCAAGTGATTTGAGAACCTCGTAATCCTCGTCCCACAAATGCTCGGAAATAATCTTGTAATATGCCTTGCACTTCTCATCCCAGGAGGCGTATTCTTCCTTGCCTCTCTTGTCCTCAAAGCCGTAATTTTCGATAAGGTAATCCGAAATATAGTCCGTTACCAGAATCGAGCCGTGAATGTTAGTGTGTCTTTCATCGTAATAATGCTTGCTGTAATCGATTCCGATTTCAGCCACCTTTTTTCTGAGGTCTAAAACATCGAAGCCGTTTTCCTGTAAAACCTTGGCCACGGTATTCTGTCTGTTATTGCTGAGCTCCCTCTGAAGCGGCTGGGGCATCATAACGAAAAGCACCCTTACCTGCTCGGATTTACAGTAATTCATAATGTCAGTGAGAGCTGTATTCATAATATCCGTAAGCTCAGGGTAATTATCAAAGTCGTAGGTCACAGGCTGACGGTATCTGGATTTTTTAAGATATGATGAGCCCCTGTTTGCGGATTTATAGTTGGCCGAGGTAAAGGTCAGATCGAAGCTCTTAAGCTCCTTCCAACGGGAATGGAATCGGATAATGGGGAAATAATACTCCAGCCTATCATTGAAGGGCACATCCGTAAGCTCGAGCATATAATTGAGGGCCCTGTACTTGTTTTCCGTCAAGGGATAGTTATTTCTGAAGCGGTGCACCTTGGCATTGTAGTACTGCTCTATTTCGAGCATACGGGTGATATTGATTATGTAAAGTGCATCAGGCTGCTTCTTTCTCATATCATCAATCAGATAATGAGAAATCTCTACGGGCTGAGAAGCATTGGCCATCATATAAACGGCCACGCCCTTTTCTCCCCAGGCCGTCATCGGATTCCAGTAGGCATAGGTAGTGCTCGAGCCGAGAAACACAGCATCAAGAGAATTTTCGGGCTCATCGTAGATTTCGTGAAGTCGGGTATAGTCCGCCGCTATTTTGCTCGACAAAACATCCTGCACACCGAGCAGACACAAGCAGCAGATTACAGTAAAAATTATACATCTTAAAATAATTTTTGTTTTATCCTTCATTTCCGTTCCCCTGTATTCTTTAATTCCTTACGGATAAGACCTGATTTTATTTATCATTAATTAATAATACACCGTAAATATGAACAGCCCGTTAACCGAAGCTTAATTTACCGTTTTCTGCCAGCAAAAAAATAACCGCACCAATAGGTGCGGTTAAAATCTGAAAATCAATCAGAAATCGATGAAGTTTTCGTTAGCATCAACCTTCATAAATCTGGGATAAGCGGGATTAGAATAAACAGTGGGCTGTATATCCTGTGTAAGTAACCAGATAGCGAATTCTGTGTGGTCGCTGCCGTCCTTACAGCCGACATGCTTTGCACCGTTTACATACCATGTGCTGAGAGGATAGAGACAGGTAGCTGCATTTACTGCCTTATCGGGAGAGATAAGATCAGCGGGTACACCTGCGATCTGCTCATCGGTGAGAGTTGCGCCGTAGTTTGCTACTGTGGCATAGCCGGAGGTTCTGATGGTTTCGAGAACACCGTCACCGTGGAGATAACCCTTTGAATAGATAGGAAGCTGTTCTCTGTTGTAGTGTGATACAAAGCTTACCTTTACACCTGCGGCGGGAAGCTTGGCGATGATTTCTTCTGTGCTGAATACGAAATCTCTGATTTCAGCGATTTCTGCGCGTGCTGTGTCATAGCCTTCCTTGTCACCGTAGAAGAGCTCTACAGCGTCATCATAGTATTCATCGGGAACGAGTGCCCAGAGACCGAAGGCTGTAGCAAAGGTCTCACAGAGGAACTCATCATAAATGAGATCCTTATATGTAACGATAACATCGTTCACAAATCTTGACAGAGCATCAATAATACCTAAGAAATCAAGAATCTTAACTATTATCTTTAAGAAGAAGTTGCTGCCGATTTTGCCTACAAGGAAATCGGTTAAGATGTTTCCGTCGATAGTAAGGTCGCCTGTGAAAGCAGAGCCTACTACATCGGCACCGTTGTGTGCTGATGAAAGATAAACTACGCTGTCAAAAATGTCTGCACCGTATTTATCGATATAAGCAGTAGTAATCATACCGCCCATACTGCAGGCTGCTACATCGAGCTTGGTTGCGCCTGTGTCCTCGATTACCATATCAAAAAAGCTCTTGAGGTCATCGGCTAAAGCTGAGGGGCTCTTTCTCCAGTCGAAGGTATAAAGATATACCTGATCTGCATCGTATTCTTTGGAAAGAGAACGGAAAAGACCTACGGCTGTGTCTGCCCACTGGTCACCGCTCAAATCAAGCTCTGAAGCGGGAGCAAGGAATTTGGGGATGCTTACGCCGGCATTGAGAGGATTGCCTTCCTTGTCACAGGCCAGATCGCTGAATAAATTGTTAGCGAAGTTAATGATAGACTTTGCTGCTGCGTTTTCATCGTGGCGGATATTGTAAATACCGAGATCAAGGATAAGATTGAAAATATCAAAGGGATCGAGAGCGAGAGCCTTTGATCCGTCCTCCTTGACGAGACCGGCGAAGTCAATACCTCTTACCACTACGAGGGGTTCTTCATTGTGCTTTACTTCTGTTTCGTTGGCGGCAGAAGCAGGAACAATCAATGAAAAAACAAGAATTGTCGCGAGAACTAATGAAATAATCTTTTTCATATTTGTGCCTCCTGAAAAAATTTGTTAATATCGGTAACCTCATATTATCACAATCGATATGTGTTGTCAACGCTTCAGATAATTTTTAATGTGTATTTTTTCGTTATCAGAAGACTTTATCAATATGTATATCTGAGGCCTTCTATCCATTCGTTTTCTGCGAAGTTTCTTCCTTTTACGATAACCTCGTCCTCATAAACCTCGACCACTACACCGTTACCCTCTGCAGTTGCGCGGGGAACATTGACTGTATCGACGCCGCCCTGCACACTGAAGCTGCCTGCATCGATCTCTCTGTGAGTATGGCCGTAGAGATATAAAAGATTATCATAATCGTTCAGAAGCTCTGCCAGTGCATTCTGATCCACACCGGTGAGACTGTAGAGAGGATGATGATTAAAAACGAAAATGTTACTGCCCTGTGCCTGAGCCTCGTCGAGGACACCCTTAAGCCATACGAGCTGCTCCTCGGTCATATAGCATTCATTTACCGACAGCTCCTCGCTGGCAAGGAAAATCATATAGCAGTCGTTTACCACCTTGTAATAATAAGGTCTGTTGATAGCGTTTCCGAAATATAATCTGTTGCTGAGGATATATTCATTTCTGAATTTATCATAATCTCCGTTACCGTTACCGATGTCGTGATTGCCCAGAGCTACGAAAATATTTTCTGCGGGATTAACAGCTCTCACGCCCGTATAGAAAAAGAAATTTTCGATAGTCTGTCCGTTCATGGTGTTATCGCCGAGAAATACTGCAGCGTCATTATCTCCGCCTGATTTCAGTCCCTTGAGTACATCATAGAACACACTGTAGGGCTTGGGATTATTAGACTCGACATGGATGTCCGATACTGCCGAAAAGCTCATAATAACCTCCTCAGGCTTTTCTGCGGTGTAAGTAACCTCAGCAGAGCCGAAGGCAGGTGACAGCATCATAAGAAGAGTCATAACGGTCGGGATTAAACCCTTAAGATAAGTTATTATTGATGTAAAATCCATATTTTTTCCTTCTTTCTTTCAAGTTTAATAAGATTATAACATATTGTTTTTAGTTTGTAAATTACATATCAGGATTATTTTTTAACATTATACATAAAAATCACCTGCTCATTCTTGAACAGGTGATTTACTAAAAGGCTGAAAACCCTTTATTTATCTAATTATTACGAGCGTAAGCGAGTAACAAGCTTTGCTTATTACGAGCCTTGCGAGTAACAAGGTTCTCCGAAACACAGAAATCTTCGATTTCGTCTTGTTTCGTGAGGTTCTTATTACGAACGCAGTGAGTAACAAGGTTCTGATATGCAAGGCGTTTCAGGTTCTTATTTTGAAGCCTCTTCAATAGCAACTGCACAAGGGCTGTCATACCAACCATGGGTGAATATACAAATACAGGGAACGGTTTGAGCCGTTCCCTTGATGTTTTTAATAATGATATTCACCGCATTTACAGATTTGACCTAATTTGAATACTTTTCCTATAAGATCAATTTTGAAATATCTTTGAATATAGGAGAAAATTCTGTAAAGAAAACTGTGAATTCCTGTCTCATGGCAAATACATTTGCAATCAGGCTTATTTTCGTTTTCATTCTCACTATCTTCAATATATTCAGGACATTCATCGCATCTGCCGTTACCGTCATTATCTTTGTGACCTGTTGCATATAAAACTTTGCTGTATGTGTCACCGCATGAACAGGTATAAACAACTTTTCCATCCTTGTCACATGTAGCTTCTGTAACTTCAGCATCATAAATATGCGCAAGCTTATTTAATACGCTTTCATCTTTGGTTGCGTTACAGTTTTTACAATGATGTGATTTGACGCCTTCTTCTGCACAGGTAGCCTCTTTATCAATAGTCCAACTGTCAGAGAACACATGCTCAACCATTGTGTTTTCGGCTATAATTGTATCCGTAGCATCGCAATTTTCACATTTTGCAGTCTCTGTGCCATCGGCTGTGCATGTTGCATTTTCGTCATAAATATAATTTTTAAATGAATGGGGAAGTTTTGTACCTTCAATTTCTTCAGTTAAAATTTCGCTGCACTTTTCACAAACAGCAGATTTTGTTTCATTTTTCTCACAGGTAGCATCATTATTATTTACATATTCACCTAAAGAGTGAACACATTCACCAACAATAGCAGAGGAAGAAAACTCACCTTTGAATTCACCGTTGCCTTTTATCGTGAGAGTTATTTCTTTGCCCACATCATCCTGTGTTATTGTGTAACTTGTATCGGTTCCAACTACTTCGCCGTCAGCTTTCCATTCATATTCAAAGGTAGAATCAGCAGGTGAAATATCTTTAATTTCAGCAGTAAGAGTTGAGCCTACTTTTGCTTCGCCTGTTACGGTTACAGTGCCTGTAATCTCTGTTTTTGAATCTTCAGGAAGAACAAGAGGAACATCACGGAGTTCAGGATATGGATAATCCTCTCTGCCTTCCATAGTCCATACGGTGTCGAAGTCCCAATCAGCATACATTGACTGTAATTTCATTTGACTTTCAGTAAGAGAAGTTGCACCAGCAGAATTTTCTCCCACACCTTCAAGATAGTAACAATTTGAGGAAGAATTGCTACCACTGCCACTTATAGCGAATCCGTTAGTTTCGCCTACGTTATAACAGGATGTTGCTTTATACTCAGAAACGCCGAAACTATCTGCATAACCAGTTTGATACTCATTCGTTGTTTCTGTTAAAGCTATTATTTTTCCGGCATTAAAACAATGCGAAACATTATTTGAACTTATACCATAAGCATCTACGTAGCATGTACTTCTATTTGAATATCTGTAGCCATTGCTTATCGCATTGATATTTCCGTTATTGATGCAACACGATACTGTAGCAGGAGAGCTGGATGTGCCTGCAATTCCGGCACAGTAACCAAATGCTCTGTAATTTGTTTTTATTGCTACCTTTAAAACTGCATTGTTTATGCAGTTTTTAATTGTTCCTTCATTATATCCTGTTATTCCACCGATATAATTAGAAACTTGAAACAGATAGAGATTAGGAGAAGGGCCATTAGCAATATGTGGTGAATAAATAGATATACTTACATTGTTAATGCAATTTTCTATTTTTCCTGTCGATGTTACATATGCACATATTCCTCCAAAATAATAGTTTGGATTGTTATTGCCATGGTCATATGTTTTTGTATTTTCTGTGGATATTTTACCATTAACAGAAAGATTCCTTATTGTGCCACTTACACATGCAAACAAGCCAATATATCTGTTTAAACCAGTTCCCGCAGGGTATGATGCAATATCGATGTTCAATCCGGATATACAGTAATTGTTGCCATCAAAAACACCGCTAAACTCATTATTGGAATAAACATCATTACTACCAATGGGATTCCAACCTCTACCTTCGTAATTCCACTCTCCGCCTTCAGCAGTTGCTTCTGATAAATCAATATCATTCATTAAGATATAGTTAGCGGTCAAATCATTTCTTACGCAATAAAGATCTTCAATGGTATAAATCCCAACATACCCTTCAGAAACTTCCGTAAGGTGCTCCATTGTTGTTTCTGTTTCCTCTGCAAAACTAACGAGCGAAAAACAGCTAAAACTCATAATCAAAGCCAATGTTAGTGCGATAAACTTTTTCATTTTAATCAGTTTCCTTTCTTTTTGCCGGACTTTTTGTATCTTTGGGAATTCGCCAAGGGCTTCCCGAGGCATCTTGTTCGGCGCCTAAAATTTTGTTCTCTCTACACAATTTAGTTATATAGGCCTGCGATAATCCCCATTTTTCTGAAGCCTCTTTTGTACCCATATATTCTGCCATTTTCATCACCTCACCTTTATTTTTCGAGCTATCAGGAACTATTCTTCCTAAATTATACATCTTTAAAACCTATTTGTCAACAATAATAGGAAGTATAATTCCTATATGAACAC
>JAFSDF010000244.1 GCA_017436375.1 Clostridia bacterium
AGACGTCAACACCCTCTGCGTGCATGATGGCAACGCCTTCACGGACGTCGTCAGCACCGTAGCAGCGGACGTTTGCACGCTCGGAGGTGGAGTAAGGAATCTCACGAACAACCTTCAGTTCGCCGGTGAAATAGTCGAACTGGGTCTGAACATAGGTAAAGCCGTTGATGCGGGAGATGATCTGAGCTGCATCCTTGCCGAGACCGTTGAGGATAACGCGGAGAGGCTGAACTCTTACCTTGTTAGCGTTAAGAGCGATTTTGATAGCACCCTCTGCAGCTGCAAAGGATTCGTGACCGGCGAGGAAGCAGAAGCATTCTGTTTCTTCGGAAAGGAGCATTTTGCCGAGATTACCGTGGCCAAGACCAACCTGACGGTTGTCAGCAACTGAACCGGGGATACAGAAAGCCTGAAGACCTTCACCGATAGCGGCAGCAGCGTCAGCAGCCTTTGTGCAGCCCTTTTTGATTGCGATAGCGCAGCCAACTGTGTAAGCCCACTTAGCATTTTCAAATGCGATGGGCTGAGTTTCTTCTACGATTTTGTAGGGGTTGATGCCCTTGGCATCGCAGATTTCTTTACATTCTTCTACGGAAGAAATACCGTATTCCTTTAAAACAGCGAGAATTTTATCAATTCTTCTTGCATAACTTTCAAATAATGCCATGTCCGTTTACCTCCTTATTCTTCACGGGGATCGATATACTTAGCGGCATCAGCGAATCTGCCGTAAGTGCCCATAGCCTTTTTATAAGCCTCGTTGGGTTCCATACCCTTTTTGATGAAGTCTGTCATCTTGCCGAGGGAAACGAATTCATAACCGATAACCTGATCGTCAGCGTCGAGAGCCATTCTGGTTACATAGCCTTCAGCCATTTCGAGGTAACGTACACCCTTAACCTTGGTACCGTACATAGTACCTACCTGTGAACGAAGGCCCTTACCGAGGTCCTCGAGACCTGCGCCTACTGAAAGACCGTCCTCAGAGAAAGCAGACTGGCTTCTGCCGTATACGATCTGAAGGAAGAGTTCACGCATAGCTGTGTTGATAGCGTCACAGACAAGGTCTGTGTTAAGTGCTTCGAGAATGGTTTTGCCGGGAAGAATTTCACTGGCCATAGCGGCGGAGTGAGTCATACCTGAGCAGCCGATGGTTTCTACGAGAGCTTCCTCAATGATACCCTCTTTGATGTTGAGAGAGAGCTTACAGGTGCCCTGCTGAGGAGCACACCAGCCGATACCGTGTGTGAAACCTGAAATGTCTTTGATTTCATAAGCCTTTACCCATTTGCCTTCTTCGGGAATGGGAGCAGGTCCGTGGTTAGGTCCTTTTCTGACCGTACACATTTTTTCAACTTCATGTGTGTAATTCATGATGAACAAATCTCCTTCCGGAATTTTATTGGTTTTAGTTTACCAAAAATAATAATAACAAAATTTTTCTTCTGTTTCAATAGTCAAAAGTAAAAATATTTCAAGTTATTTCGTAAAAAACTGTTATTTTTTCACTACTTCGAAACCGAAGGGTGCCAGAGCGAGCTTTGCCAGCTTGAAATACTGCTTACCGAAGGGGATGCCGACTATGGTAACGCAGAAAACAAGACCTATGCAAAGGTTCTCAAACGCCATAACCGCACCTGTGGAAACTATCCATATAATATTCGCTATGGTGCTCAGCACACCGCTGTCATTATCCCTTACCTCCTTATCAAAGGGCATAAAGGAAAGCCGTGCAAACTTAAAGCACTGCTTACCGAGAGGAATACCGATAATCGTACAGCACCACAATATACCGTAAAGGCACCACATAGCCGCAGTGACGGCACCGCCGAAAATAACCCAGATAAGATTTCCTATTGCTTTCATATTTTTTTCAACTCCTTTTTATTATGGTGCTTTCATAATACATCATAAACATAAAAAAATAAATAGCAGAAAGTGAAAAAATACACACCGGATTTTTTCACTTTCTGCATATTCGTTAATTATAGCGCTCTGTATGTTTTTTAAATCACATATAACAGCTGCGAGGTAAGCTTAATATGTCATCTTGAGCATAGCGAAAGATCTATCTCAATCAGTAAGAGAACCGTCACACTGATTGCATGATTGATTCATTTTCACCCGAAGACACAGAACCGTCCCTGTCTTTGGGCGGTGGAGAGCGACCACCGCCCACTGTCTTCTTAACTTAAATTAAATATACTATCAATCAAAGCTTGTTGCTCTTGCTGTTGTTTTTTGTTTCGATTACCATTAGAGGGAGAAATACTATACAACACTTTACTATGTTGTAAAAACTTTACTTCAAAGGTTAAATCTGTTGATCGATCTTGCTCTTTAGCCAATTCAATTAATCCATTTAAAGTCATCATATTATTTAAACTCAGCAAAACCCTGATATATCCTTTTTTGCCATCGCAGTCATAATATATTCTATATCTATCAACAGATAAACTCTTTGGAAAAAATTTACCAATTCGACTATCCCCGTTGTTTCCTGCCCACGAATACTCGCTTTTAACAGATTTTATTACAATTCTTTTATTTATTATCTTATTAAACTTCAAATCATATTTTGCTTTTATCGGTATATCGTACATAGTAAATATTGAAAATGTTTCATAAAATACACCAGCACCTAAAGACAACCATAAAAAACTTGGTACGCCCCCCTCAATATGTTCTATGTATACAACAAAATAGTATAGAACAAATGGAAATAAGACAACTATTTTATTATACAAAAAAGACTGAATGCTTTCAGACTTATAACCTCTCAAAAGTTCTTCGTGATATTTTCTCACATCGTATACCCCCTAACTCCTTTAACTCTCAGTGTTGTTCGTGCATTATAGGTTCTACGAGGTTGAATCAATCAGGGGACGGTTCTGTGTTGGTACCGTCCCCTGCCTGAGTCTTATTTTATTTACCTGCGGGGAACATATCCTCACCGTAGCCGAGCACTCTGGCTATCTGAACGGGAATCTGACGGTTCTCCACTTCACTGCCGGATGTAAAGCCTGCATCCTCTGCAGAAACATATACGGGAACATTGTCGAGGTCGTGGTCACCGCTTGTGAAGTAGTATTCATTCTTTTCTGCGTTATACTTCATACCGCCGGTACCGTGGTCGGCAGTAACGACAACAAGTGTTTCACCGTCTTTTTCAGCGAATTCGAGAGCGGCGGCTACAGCCTTGTCAAACTCTACTGCTGAAAGAGTCATATTTTCCATATCGTTGCTGTGAGCGTGCTTGTCGATACAGGCGCCCTCAACCATAAGGAAGAAGCCGTCCTCATCGGCTGAAAGAAGTTCGATGGCCTTTTCTGTCATTTCTTCGACGGTGGGAGTGTCGTGCTCATTTCTGACATATTTAAGATCGTCGAAATTGAACTGTGCGAAGGAGCGGCTGCCCTTTTCGAGAGCCATCATATCTGTTTCGCTGTCTATATATGTCCAGCCGTTTTCTGCTGTGTTTTCTTCATTTATGCTGTCGGAAGCGGCACCCCAGATAAGATCAAAGCCGTTTTTAAGCTGATCCTTACTGATTTCCTTTTCCATAGTCCTCAAAAGAGCGTGAGCAGAGAAGGCTGAGGGGGTAGCTCCGCTGGTCTGGTCTGTGGTAACTACACCTGCGGCCTTGCCGTTTGCCTTGGCAAGCTCTGCGATGGTAACGGGAACATTATCAACTACAGGTAAGGTGAGAGGATCAAAGGGGAACACGGCTACAGTGCTGTTCCACACTCTTATACCGCAGGATAAAGCTGTACCGCCCGCCGCAGAATCGGTGTAGGTATTGAGGAAGGAATTGATGTCGCTTTCAGCCTTGACAGGCATGGTTTCCATAGCCAGCTCAACACCCTTGAGTGCCTTGGTTGCCCCGAGGTTATTAAAGCTCATACCATCGCCTATCATAAGGATAACATTCTTATACTTACCCTCAGTGTAATCATCGCTTACATTACCGCTTATACCTACCAAGCCGTAAAGCATAAGCACAAAGGCAGTCATAATTGAAACTAATTTTTTAATGATTATCATATTTATTCTCCTTTCGGGTACTTAAGATAGATATATTGTACATTAAATATTTTACTTTTTCAATATTTATCACCTATATATTAATTTTTTTTATCCTTTCATTGAAAAGTTTCTTCTTATGTGTTATCATACTCTTTGAATTTTCGCAGAAGGAGAATAAAAGATGAAGCTGAGACAAGATTACAAATATACCTTCTATGCCTCCTATGCAGGCTATTTCGTTCAGGCTATAGTCAATAATTTCCTCCCACTGCTTTTTCTTACCTTTCAGAAGGATTTTGCCCTAAGCTACGATAAAATTTCACTGCTTATCATCATTAATTTCGGTGTGCAGCTGATAATAGATATGGTGTCTGCTTCATTTATTGACAGGATAGGCTACCGCACCTCGGCGCTTTTGGCACACGCCTTTGCCTTCACAGGCCTTTTCGGTCTCGGCATTTTTCCCTTTATTCTGCCGCCGTATACAGGTATAATACTATCTATAATTATATATGCCACGGGAAGCGGTCTTATTGAGGTTATCATCAGCCCTCTCGTAGAGGCCTGTCCCAGTCAGAGCAAAAGCGGCTCTATGAGCCTTCTCCACTCCTTCTACTGCTGGGGACAGATGTCTGTAGTTCTTCTCTCGACTGCTTTCTTCACTCTTTTCGGCGTAAGCAGCTGGCGTTATCTCGCCCTTTTATGGAGTATTATTCCTCTCCTTAACGGTATTTTCTTCTCTCTCGTCCCCATTCCCGATGCACTCTCTGACGGCAACGGAATGAAAATCAGAGAGCTTTTCAGAACTAAGCTTTTTTATGTCTTTGCCCTCATTATGCTCTGTTCGGGAGCCAGCGAGATAGCTATGAGCCAGTGGGCCTCCGCCTTCGCTGAGTCGGGACTTAAGGTATCCAAGACTGTAGGCGACCTGCTCGGTCCCTGTCTTTTCGCAGTGCTTATGGGCTCAGCGAGGGTCCTCTATTCTAAAATCAGCGAAAAAATTTCTCTGACGAAAATGATGACAGCAAGTGCCCTGCTGTGCATCATCAGCTATCTTACGGCGAGCCTCTCTCCCCTGCCCCTTCTTTCCCTTTTCGGCTGTGCTCTGTGCGGTCTTTCCGTGGGAATTATGTGGCCGGGCACCTTCTCTCTTGCCGCAGAGAAAATCCCCGCAGGCGGTACGGCTATGTTTGCCTTCCTCGCTCTTTTCGGCGATACGGGCTGCTCACTCGGCCCCGGCTCTGTAGGTAAGGCTATCACTCTTTTCGGCGGCGATATGAACAAGGGTATGCTGGTGGGCACCGTATTCCCGCTGCTACTGATTTTCGGCCTTTATTTAATGCAGAATGCAGAACGCAGAATGGGCGGTAGCCCGCGAACATAATTTTGCATTCATTGAACAGGAGTTATATCATGAACAAAAAAGTAAAATCTACCCTTCTGGCTCTTTTAAGAGTAGCGGTGGCTATGGCTATATTCGTCATAGCCGTAGTGAATTATGAAAAGCTGAAAAACATCGATGTGCGTGCCTTAGTAGAGGCAAGTGCTAATATGACCGTCGCCATACTGACTATATGGGGTGTTTATCTGGTAAAATCCGTGCTTTTCATACTGCCCGCCTCACTTATTTATATTTCAATCGGTATGGCCTTCCCCACTCCCACCGCCTGTCTTATCAGTCTCGTAGGCATTATACTGGAGGTTACGGTCACCTATCTGCTCGGTGTTTTCCTCGGCGGAGATTATGTAGAGAAGCTTCTGCGGAAAAGTAAGGGCGGACAGAAAATCCTCGAGAAAAAATTCAACGATAATTTCCCTGCCCTTCTGATTATCCGTGCCCTACCCGTTTTCCCCATCGACTTCGTCAGCCTTTTCTGGGGCGCATCAAAGTGTAAGTTTCCCCGATACCTTGCCGCTTCGGTAATAGGCATTATGCCCCGTGTGGTGCTGTTTACGATTTTAGGCGACGGGATTTACGATTACATCCCCATCCACCTTATTATCAAGACAGTCATTTTCTGTATACCCGTAGGGGCTGTGATTTATCTGACAAGGCATTTCGTTAAACTGCATAAAGAGGGATAAAAAACAACAGACACCTGATTTCACGCTTCAGGTGTCTGTTTTATTTTTACTTATAAACATCTCCGCGGTTACCGATTTCTATTACACGCACCAGTAAAACACTGTCATTTACTGTGTAAATCACACGGTAATCACCGACACGAAGCCTGTAATAACCCTCATAACCGCGCATACTCTTTATATCTCCTGCTGCAGGAAGCCTGTAAATCGCCCTGAGCAATCTTTCCTGCTGAGGCTTCGGCTGTTTGAGAATAAACTTTACAGCCCGCTTGTCGATTTCAATTCTGTACTGCATCGACACTTACCTCACAGATTTTCATAACTTCCTCAAAGGACATAAATTCGCCTTTATCGTTGCTTTTTTTATAGTTTTCGATAAGGCTTATGCAAAAGTCGTCATCTGCTTTTTCATCAGCATATAGGCCCTGTAAAAAAGCCACGGCATAACCGATTTTATACTCGGGAATACTGTTTATAAGCTTGATGGCTAATTCTTTTTCACTCATAAAATAACCTCCTTTAAATCTGTTACATTATCATTATACCACATAAGAACGATAAATTCAACTAAAACCTCAAAACAAACAACAGACACCTGATTTTCACACTTCAGGTGTCTGTTTTATTTTATATTCTTTATGTCTTTTTCTATGTCATCAAGAGCAAGTCTTATACGGCCTATCTTTTTTATTATATCATCAGCGGTTATTTTGCTTTCATTCGTTCTGCCGATAAGATAATCAGCTGAGACACCAAAAAAATCCGCCAGCTTTATTATGGCAAAGGAATCGGGATTGGTTTTACCTGTTTCGTAATTAGAGAGAGTTCTCTGGTCTATGCCGATAGCTTCGGAAACATCTACCTGCCTTAAATCTCTGTCCTCACGAAGGTCTCGTATTCTATTCATTTTCACTCAACTCCCATAGAAAATTATGGGTTCATTATACTAAAATATTTCTAAAAACAGTTGACACACCAATAATTTTCTACTATAATTTGTTCGTACAAGTTTTTTTGGTACAAAAAGATTAGTAAAGGAGTAAATTTTCTATGAAAAAACAAACAAAAAAACTGATTATCGGTATAGCTTTGGTTATGCTGATGATGACTGTGCTGTGCTTCGGTGCAAGTGCCCTGGATGTATATGACACAGTTCCGGCAACCGGACAATGCGGCGATAATGTCTATTGGAACTACGATAAAGATTCAAAAATTCTCATTATCAGCGGTAAGGGTGATATGTGGGATTATTATACCGATCCTTTCAAAGGTACCTTGTCACCCTTCGACAGATATTTGTATGCCGATTACTTTTTTGAAAGTGTTATAATTGAAGACGGTATAACAAGTATCGGCAACAGCATTTTTCATTCCCAGAACGGTATTAAAAACGTAGAAATTTCCGAAAGTGTGACACATATAGGAGACTATGCTTTTAACGATTGTTCTTCACTTGAAACTCTTGAAATTCCTGACAGTGTAACAAGCATAGGTGCATATGCTTTTTCATACTCCGGTTTAAAAAGCATAAAAATTCCCGATAGTATGACTACTGTTGGCGAAGATGCTTTTTTCCGTTGCGAAGATCTCTCAAGTGTTATTATTCCCACAACAGTAACAAATATCGAGTCATATGCATTCGGTTCAACAGCTATCACAACTGCCCATTACTGCGGTACACAGGAGCAGTGGAACAATATAACAATCGATTACGGAAACACACCTCTTACAAAAAATATCCATATGTCAGAGGACAAAGATATAAACGGCATTTGTGAGATTTGCGATTATGAATTCACGCATATCCATAATTACACAGTAACAGCAACCACTCCCGCCACCTGCACAGAGAACGGTTATACTGTATATACATGTAAATGTACTGATACATATACAGAAACCATCCCCACCACAGGACATGATTATCAAAATGCTGTTTGCACAAAATGTGGTGACAGTAAAGCTGATGACTGCTCACATCTCTGCCATAAATCCGGCTTTATGGGCTTTATCTGGAAGATAATAAACTTCTTCTCAAAGCTCTTTAAAATCAACCCCGTATGTGAATGCGGTGTGGCTCATTATTAATATTTACACCTGAATAACAAACAACAGACACCTGATTTCAAACTTCAGGTGTCTGTTTTATTTTATTCAGTGATTAAAACTTCTTCTCTGCGCCGGGTCTGCCGCAGCATTTCTTATACTTTTTGCCGCTTCCGCAGGGACAGGGATCGTTAACGCCGATTTTCTTTCCGTCGTTTCTGACAGTTCTGCCCTTTTCGCTTCCGTCACCTGAGCCTCTGGCCACGGTAACCTTAGCCACCTTTTCTCTGGTGACCTCTTCCTCGACGGCAAAGCGCTTGACGAGAACGCATTTGACCGTATTATCACGGATAGCGCTTGTCATTTCCTCAAACATATCATAGCTGTACTCTCTGAAGGCGATTACGGGATCCTTCTGACCGTAAGCGAGGAGTCCTACGCTTCGTTTGAGCTCATCCATAGCGTCGATATAGTCCATCCACTGAAGGTCTACATTGTGAAGAAGCTCGCTTCTCTCGATTTCGCGCATCATTTCCTCGCCGTAGATAACCTCTCTGCTCTTATGGAGCTGATGAGCTCTCTCGGTGAGCATATCGAATATTTCGTCTGCCTTGTACTTTTTATCTTCTTTGAAATCATTTTCAGTAGTAAGCCAGCCGAGATATTTGTCACGCAGAGCAGCGAAATTCCATTCGCTTGAGGGAATATTTGAGGGACAGCAGAATTCTACGGTGTCACCGATAGAATCGTCTATCATCTTGGTGATAACAGGCTTCATATCCTCACCGTTGAGCACCTTGTCTCTCTGAGTGTAGATAATCTCTCTCTGCTTATTCATAACATCGTCAAAGGAGAGAACATGACGGCGGGTAGCGAAGTTGTTACCCTCGACCTTTCTCTGTGCGGACTCTACCTGCTTTGAAAGCATACCTGCCTCGATGGGAAGATCGTTATCCACGGGCATAGAGTTCATAATAGCCATCATTCTGTCACCGCCGAAAAGACGGAGCAGATCATCCTGCATAGACAGATAGAAACGGCTTTCACCGGGATCTCCCTGTCGTCCCGAACGGCCTCGGAGCTGATTGTCGATACGGCGGGACTCGTGTCTTTCGGTACCGATGATGTAAAGACCGCCTGCCTGTCTTACCTGCTCTGCCTCGTCAGCTATTTCAGCCTTATACTTTGCTTCGAGCTGCTTGAATCTCTCTCTGGCCTCGATAATGTCCTCGTTATCCGTGTCACCGAAGCCTGTAGCCTCAGAGATAAGCTCCTCGGGATATTCGAGCTTTCTCATTTCACTCTTTGCCAGATACTCCGCATTACCGCCGAGCATAATATCAGTGCCTCGGCCTGCCATATTGGTAGCGATGGTAACAGCACCTAATTTACCTGCCTGAGCTACGATCTCAGCTTCCTTGTCGTGGTGCTTTGCATTGAGGACATTATGCTTTATGCCTCTCTTTTTAAGTGCAGAGGAAAGCTTTTCACTCTTTTCGATGGAAACGGTACCAACCAGCACAGGCTGTCCCTTTTCGTGGCACTTTAAAATCTGATCGATGATAGCATTGAATTTAAACTGCTCTGTCTGGTAGATAACATCAGTGTTATCCTTTCTTAAAAGAGGCTTATTGGTGGGGATTTCCACCGCGTCAAGAGAGTAGATTTCTCTGAATTCCTCCACCTCGGTCATAGCTGTACCTGTCATACCGGAAAGCTTTTTGTAGAGACGGAAATAGTTCTGGAAGGTAATGGTGGCGAGAGTTTTATTCTCACGGGCGATTTTTACATTTTCCTTGGCCTCGATAGCCTGATGAAGACCGTCGCTGTAGCGTCTGCCGAGCATAATACGGCCCGTAAATTCGTCAACGATGAGCACCTGACCGTCCTTGACCACATAGTCGATGTCTTTGGTCATAACACCGTGGGCTCTGATGGCGATATTCAGATGATGGGAAAGAGTAAGGTTGTCGGGATCACTGAGGTTTTCTATGCCAAAGAATTTCTCAGCCTTCTGAATACCTGCCTTGGTAAGAGAAACATGCTTGCTCTTTTCGTCTACGATATAGTCTGCTCCTGCCTCCTTGGCAATTTCCTCTAAGTCCGCCTTGGAGTCGGTTTCGGCTACCTTATAGCATTTAAGACCTCTGACGAAGGTGTTTGCCACGGAGTAAAGCTCACTTGATTTTCCGCCCATACCGGAAATGATAAGGGGAGTTCTCGCCTCGTCGATAAGGATGGAGTCCACCTCGTCCACGATAACGAAGCAGTGGCCTCTCTGTACCTTTTCTTCCTTATAGTTGGCCATATTGTCACGAAGGTAGTCAAAGCCCATTTCGTTGTTTGTACCGTAGGTAATGTCAGCGGCATAGGCGGCTCTTCTCTCGTCGTTTTCCAGTCCGTTTACGATAAGACCTACACTAAGCCCCATAAAGCGGTAAACCTTACCCATCCATTCACTGTCTCGGCGGGCAAGATAGTCATTGACCGTAACGATGTGGACACCTTCACCCGTAAGACCGTTAAGGTAGGCAGGGAGAGTGGCAACGAGGGTTTTACCTTCACCTGTTTTCATTTCTGCGATTCTGCCCTGATGGAGAACTATACCGCCCATAATCTGAACGGGGAAATGCTTCATACCTAAGACACGCCATGCAGCCTCACGGCAGGCGGCAAATGCCTCAGGAAGAATATCGTCCAAGGTTTCACCTTCAGAAAGTCTTTCCTTGAATTCGGGGGTTTTAGCCTTAAGCTGACTGTCGGTAAGCCTGCCGTATTCCTCCTCATAGGAGAGAACCTTATCAACCAAAGGTCTTATTCTTTTTATTTCCTTCGATGAATAGTCACCGAAAAGCTTCTTTAATAAGCCCATTATAATCACCTCTTAAAATTCTGATTATAAGTATAATCATTTTATTTTAACACAAGTTAAAAAATATTTCAAGGGTTTCACAGATAATGAGGCCCTACTGAGGTTTTCCCATTATTCACCCATAAAAATATTGCTATTTTCTTCATTTTATAGTATAATTAATAAGTTATACTCATTAAAATAACATTACCACCCGTGAGGAGGCAGTAAAATGTTTGTAGATAAAGCGAAAATTTTTATAAAGGCAGGTTCAGGCGGCAACGGTGCCGTAGCCTTCCACCGCGAAAAATATGTAGCCGCAGGCGGTCCCGACGGCGGTGACGGCGGCAAGGGCGGAGACATCGTATTTATGGTCGATGACAACCTGTCCACACTGAATGATTTTAAATACAAAAAGAAATATAAGGCGCC
Organism: Clostridia bacterium; assembly: GCA_017436375.1. Taxonomy (GTDB): domain Bacteria; phylum Bacillota; class Clostridia; order Oscillospirales; family Acutalibacteraceae; genus UBA6857. Next base: position 11,441 of record JAFSDF010000244.1, read on the forward strand.
CACAGGTGCCGACGGTCAGGGCGGAAGGCGAAACGGCAGAAAGGCTGAGGACCTTATCATCAAGGTGCCCCGCGGCACGGTTATCCGTGAAAGCGACAGCGGAGTTATTATGGCAGATATGTCCACAGATGAGCCCTTCGTAGCCGCTAAGGGCGGTAAGGGCGGCTGGGGCAACAGCCACTTTGCCACCGCTACGAGACAGACTCCCCGCTTCGCTAAGGCAGGTATGCCCGGTGAGGAATGGGAGGTAACTCTCGAATTAAAGCTTTTGGCCGATGTAGGGCTTTTAGGCTTCCCCAATGTAGGTAAATCCAGCTTCATTTCCGTGGTCAGTCAGGCTAAGCCTGTCATAGCCGACTATCATTTCACCACCATCACCCCTGTTTTAGGTGTGGTTTCCATGGGTGAGGGCTCCTCCTTCGTTATAGCCGACATACCCGGTCTTATCGAGGGTGCAAGCGACGGCGTCGGACTCGGCCACGAGTTTTTAAGACATGTGGAAAGATGCCGTATGCTTCTTCACATCGTGGATGTGGCAGGCAGTGAGGGCAGAGATCCCGTGGAGGATTTCGAAAAGATCAACCTCGAGCTCGAGCGCTTTAACCCCGAGCTTGCGAAAAGCCCTCAGATAGTAGCAGGTAACAAGATTGACCTTGCCACAGATGAGCAGAGAGAAGCCTTCAGAAAATATATCGAGGACAAGGGCTACACCTATTTCGAAATGTGCGCCCCCATTCTCGAGGGTACAAAAGAGGTTATCGATGCCGTAGCCGCCAAGCTCGCCACACTTCCTCCCGTCAGAAGATACGAAAAGGAGGAAATCCCTCTGGAAACACTCCTTAAAAAGCAGGATACAGGCTTTACAATTACCGTGGAGGATGATGTATATATCGTCGAAGCTCCCTTCCTTATCCGTATTCTCTGTCAGACAGACCTTGACGACTACGAATCACTTCAGTACTTCCAGAGAGTGCTCATTTCCAGCGGTATCATCGATGCGCTGCGTGAAAAGGGCATACAGGAGGGCGACATCGTAAGCATCTACGACTTCGAATTCGAATTTATGAACTGAGGAATTATCTTATATATGGAAAAATTAACCAAAGCAAAATGCGATGTAAATATGCTCAGTCCCCTTAATCTTGCCTTTATCGGTGACAC